>JBDRPB010000159.1:0-8114 GCA_043809485.1 Pseudomonadota bacterium
CTTGTTGACTTATAATTAAATTTACAGTATAAGTTCAGATGTAAGTTTCAGGTATAAGGAAACTCGTGTCACCATTCTGCAGGATAAGACTCAATGTCATTAATTTAATGAGAAGTTGCCTAACCAGGAGGTAAGCACATGAAATTAACAGACAAACAAAAGGCTTTTCTGGCGTATATTTATCGTTACATCGAGGAATGGGGAAGGTCTCCCAGTTTTGACGAGATCTGCGCCGAGTTCAAATTTGGCTCTTATAACACGGTTACCACCTATCTCAAGGTCCTGGAACGGAAAGGTTATATTCGCCTTCCTAAGGAAAAAAACCGTAAGCGAGCCATTGAAGTGATCAGCCCAGTGGAAACCAGGCGATTCGAGTTTCCTCTTCTGGGGAAGGTGGCGGCCGGAAAACCCATTGAGGCGGTGGAAGATATAAACGCCATCGAGGTCCCGCCATCCATGGTAGGGACCGGAGATCACTTCGTGCTCCAGGTAAATGGAGATTCCATGAAGGAAGATGGCATCGTGGAAGGGGACTTTGTGGTGGTAAGAAAACAGCCCGCGGCAGAGAACGGGGAGACGGTGGTCGCCCTGATCAACAACGAAGCAACCATCAAAAAATATTACAAAAAAAGGATCGCGTAGAACTCCGGCCTGCCCACACAGGAATGGAGTCCATCCGGGTCAAGGAAGGGGACCTCCGGATTGAAGGAAAGGTCGTGGGGGTTATGAGATTCTATAAGTGAGCTAAAGTTAAACATGGAAAGCGGGGGCAAGTCTTGCATCGCCATATCACTCATCTTCACATATCTGCTTTTTCCATTGCTGTGGCGCGGGTGTGCGAGCCAAAGCTCAGGGACCGGCCTGTAGCTGTGGCACCGCCTCAGTCAGAAAGGGCCCTTGTCATGTCCGCCTCCTCTGAGGCCCGAAAAGAAGGGGTCTTCAAAGGCATGCCGATCGGGAAGGCCATAAAATTGTGCCCGGATCTAACTGTACTGCCCCCCAATCCAGAGCAGACAGAAAAGGCATGTAAGGCCCTGAGCAGCATGGTAGCAAGATACACGCCTGTCTGGGAGCCTTCCCGGCCAGGGCATATCTATCTGGATCTCACAGGGACAGAACGCCTTTGGGGGAGGGCTAAAGATACGGGGTTTCATCTCAGGCGGGAGATCAAGGGTCACCTGCATCTGCCTGGAACAGTGGGTGTGGCAGGCAACAAAATGGTCTCCAGCATTGCTTCCCGAATTATGCCGTCCCAAGGGGTGTTAGATGTGGATCATGGGAGGGAGGCCCCCTTCATGGCCCCCTTAAAAGTTAATATGGTGCCCGGCATAGGGCGTTTTCGCAAAAAAATCCTTCTGGAGGAGCTGAACATTATCCGGGTACGGGAGTTGGTCCTTCTGGACATGGGCAGGCTAAAACTTATCTTTGGCCGTCAGGCCTGCCTGATCCATCAAAGGGCCCTTGGCATTGACCCCACCCCGGTTTACCCTATCCCTCAGAAGCCCATGGTGAGCGAGGAGATCACACTTTCACAGGATGAAAATGACGATGAGAAGCTGCTGGGAGCCCTTTATAGAATGGTGGAGAGATGTTCTCACCGGCTGCGGAGCAGGGTACTTTTTCCCCGAAAGGCAGGCATTCTGATCAGGTATTCCGACCAGAAGGAGACCAGGCGCCAGCTCAAGCTGCCCCGCCTCAGCTTCTGGGATTTTGATCTCTACGGCCCCCTGGAAGAGCTGTTTTTCAAGGCCTGCGAACGTCGCGTGCGAGTGCGGTTCATCAAGGTCTGGTTCCGGGATTTTTCTTACCCAAATGGCCAGCTATCGCTTTTTCATGACCCCTCGCCTGATGCGGAGAAAAAACCCCATGTGGTCCACGCCCTGGATCGCATCAGGGAACGCTACGGAGAAGAAGCGATCAAGTATGGCAGGGCTGCGTCCCCTCTGCGGTGAAAAACAGCATCATGAACTTCGTCCATCTAAACGTCCATTCCCATTATTCCAAGGGCTGGGGGGTCGGCACCATTGAAGAGCTCTGCCAGGCCGCCAGGGACCGGGGCATAAACAAACTGGCCTTGACCGATACCAATGGCCTCTACGGTCTGGTATTTTTTGTCCAGACGGCCAGGGAAATGGGTATTACACCCATTGTGGGAAGCGAAATCTTAGCCAATGGGCATCGCGGGCTCCTGCTGGTTAAAAACCGGCGGGGATATGCCAACCTCTCCCGGATCATATCTGCCCGCCACTGCCACCAGGACTTTGACCTGATTCGAACACTCAGAGAAAATCGCGAAGGGCTTATTGTTTTTTCCGATGATTTTAAACTGCTAAAGGCCCTCAAACAGGATAGCATAGAGGACCTTTTTGTAGAGATGTCTCCCGGCTTTCAGATGGCCAACTGTTATGCCTTTTCCCGCAAAATCAACATTCCCCCTGTTGCCACCAATCGGGTATACCTTATCAGGAAAGACCAGTTCCGGCTCCACTTAATCCTCAGGGCCGTATCCCTGAACAGCAAAATATCCCGCTTGACCCGTGATGATACCTGCCGGGAACACAACTTTCTGAACTCATCCCGGGACATGACCGACCAGTTTCCCCATGCACCAGTCGCCATCTCCAATACCCGGAAAATTGCGGAATCCTGCCTTTCGGATTGGGATCTTAACAGGATCATATTCCCCTGCTTTGAGAATATGGATGACAGGGAGGCATTTGACCGCCTTTACCAGGCGACCCTCAAGGGCTGCCGGCAGCGGTATGGGAAGATAACCCGGGCTGTCAAAGAGCGTGTGGAACACGAGATGCGGATTATCCGGGAAAAGAACTTTGCCCACTATTTTCTGGTGGTGGCCGATATCACTAAAAAGGCCCGCTGGTCATGCGGCAGGGGAAGTGCTGCCGCATCTATTGTCGCCTACGCCCTGGAGATTACCCATGTAGACCCCATCAAGCACAACCTCTTCTTTGAGCGGTTTTTAAACCCCGGGCGAATGGACCCGCCGGACATTGATGTGGACTTTGCATGGGACGAGCGGGACCAGGTAATCGATTATGTCTTTGCCAGGTACGGCAACCGCCGGGTGGCCATGGTAGCCAACCACAACACCTTTGCCGCCAGGGCAGCTATCAGAGAAGTGGCAAAGGTCTTCGGGTTGACAGACAGGGAGATCGGGCGGGTGACGGACAAGATCGGTTTTAAGTGGCGCTTGAGGAAAACCTGGAGGGAACTATCCCGTCACCCCAAACTGAGGGGAATCGAATTCGAAAAACCCTGGAATGAGATCTTGAGTGCCGCTGCCAGGCTTGAGGCCCATTTCAATCATCTTTCCACCCACTGCGGCGGCTTAGTGGTGGTACCCGATGAAATCCGCCGGTACTGTCCGGTGGAGATCTCCGCCAGCGGGCTCCAGGTGCTCCAGTGGGAAAAGGACTCGGTGGAAGATGCAGGGTTGGTAAAAATCGATATCCTGGGAAACCGGAGCCTGGCCGTTATCCGGGATGCCCTGGATCTGGTGGAAAAGAACTACGGCCGACGGATCCATTATGCCAGTCTTAATCCTATTAATGACCCCAGGACAGTGAGAATATTCTATCAGGGCGATACCTTTGGCGTCTTCTATTTTGAAAGCCCGGCCACGAGACAGGTCCTGACCAAAATGAAATCCTTGTTCTCCTTTGAAGAGTATCTACAGATGGACCACTTTCATCTCAATGTGGTGGTCACTTCCATTATCAGACCCGCCTCCAACCGGAGCATACACACCTGGTTATCAAGGCTCCAGGGTGAACCATGGGACCCACCCCACCCCTTTTTAAGACCAATGCTTGAGGAAACCTTAGGGGTCATGGTCTTTCAGGAACAGTTGAGCCAGGCCGCTATTCACCTGGCAGGATTTAATGCCGGAGAGGCTGAGACACTCAGAAAAGTGGTCACCAAAAAACTCAAGGAAAAAAAGCTTCGAGACTTCTATGCCCGCTTTGTTAAGGGGGCAAGTGAGAAGGGTGTGGGTCGGAAAGCCATTGAAGAGGTCTGGCAGATGATGATGGGCTTTGACGGTTATAGCTTCTGCAAGCCCCATTCAGCCAGTTACACCATGGTGGCCTACAAATCCGCCTTTTTAAGGGCCCACTATCCAGCGGAATTCATGGCCTCGGTCATTTCCAATGGCGGGGGCTACTACTCCGCCTTCGGGTATCTATCCGAGGCCAGACGAATGGGCCTCAAGATCCTGCCCCCTGATATCAACCGGAGTGAAATCAAGTATACAGGGAAAGACAGAGAGGTCCGGGTCGGCCTCATGCAGTTGAAAGACCTGTCTCAGGACTCCAAAGATACCATCATTCATGAGCGCTCAAAGAATGGCCCCTTCATATCCCTTGAGGATTTCCTGGATCGAACCGGATCGCATATCCACCTCCAGGATGTGAGGGGCTTGATCAAAGCAGGCTGCTTTGACAGTATCGTCCGAGGCACCACAAGGCCCGACCTCATGTGGCACGCCCTTCGGTTCTTCGACCAGAAAGAGGAAAACAAAAACCCCACCCTGTTTTCCGCGCCCAATAAAATCCCCCCCAACCCCCCTTTAAAAAAGGGGGGAGAATCTGAGATTGCCCCTTTGCAAAAAGACGGGGTATTTGAGAGTCCCTCTTTTGAAAAAGGGGAAACCTTTGAAAAACCTTCTTTTCTAAAGGGGGATCCAGGGGGATTTTTTAAGCCTCCTCTTAACTCAACGCTTTTGTCCGTCGGGGATAGGAGGAACCGTAAATCAGTTCCCTACTCCAAAGCCCTTATGCTCAAACATGAGGAGGAGACCTTGGGCTTTCTTTTTTCGATTCATCCTCTTGATCGTTACAAGGACATCCTGGAACACCTGGATTATGTCCGGGCCAGGGACCTTAAGGCTATGGTTGGGAAACAGGTCACCACCATCGGGTGGCAGATCACAGGCAAGACAGTTCGGACCAAAGACGGCCAGACCATGAAGTTTATCTCTTTTGAGGACCAGACAGGCATCTATGAAACCGTGCTGTTTCCAAAAATATATCATCGATATTGCCACATGCTGAATGCTACACGACCCTATATTCTTAAGGGTCGAGTAGAAGAAAACTTTGGTGCCATAACCATGACAGTGCACTGGATAGGGTTTTTAGGCAGTTATAGGGACGGACTTATAGGGGACTAAACTGTTACTAATAGGGCACGTTTCACGAAATCTTGTCGTTATGTTCGGCTTTATCGTAGTATTCGTAATTGGTTATCTCATTAAAGCAAGAAATCCTAAGATGTCAGGGGCAGCTCTCCTTGTAACCTTTTTGTTTTATGCTTTGGGTGGCAATAGTAAGCTCCTCGGTAAAAGAATCATACGAAGCCGCTAAGTACCAACTTCAAAACGAAGGTCGGCCCTTCTGAAAGGGATATCCACGGCCCTTTTTTCACTGGTTTCAAAGTGCTAAATTGTTATGTTTATTGCAATTAATTGTCCCAACTTTATGCCCTTATAATGGGTTCACGTCAACAGGTCAGGCATTTAGCAATGCATGGAAACCATACTGAAGCCTGAGTTGCAGGGACGAATAGAAAGTTTCCCAAAAAAATACTGGGTAAATTTTTTGGCGTAGGATTCAGGGGATCCCCTACCTCCCATAAAAGAATCTAAGCGGTCTAAGGTGCTTCCATACCTCATCGCAGGCCGCAAGCTCTTCTCCTGACAACTTTACTTCGACAGCCCCCAGGTTTTTTTCTAATTGCTTAAGAGAGCTACAGCCGCAAATCACTGATGTCACCGTCTCGTTGTTCAGTATCCAGGCGAGCGCAAACTGGGGTAAGCTTTGACCAAATTCCCTGGCAATAGTCTTAAGGCGATTTACAGCCTCAAAATTAGCCTCTAACCAGTAGCGTTCATAGTACATTTTGCCAATGCTTTTGAGGCTGAACCTCGTGCCTTTTCCTGGCGATTTTTTTGGATCGTGTTTTCCCGTGAGCAGTCCCCCTGCCAGAGGATTGTATACGCATACCCCTACTCCTTCACCACCACAGAGGGGAAGCAATTCATATTCAATATCTCGAGTAATCAGGTTGTATGGGGGCTGAATACAGTCAAATCTGGCCAGATTTTGAATGTCACTCACCCACAAGGCTTTACAGGGCTGCCACGCCCGAAAATTGGAGCAGGCTATGTACCGTACCTTACCTTGATGAACTAAGTCATCCAAAGCGTGTAATGACTCTTCTATGGGAGTTTCATAATCTGGCAAGTGAGCGTAGTATATGTCAATGTAGTCTGTTTTCAATCGTCGCATGCTGTCCTCTATTGCCTTCATGATATGCTTGCGCGATAGTCCTACATCATTGGGGCCCGGTCCCGTCCTGTTTGCTACCTTGGTTGCTAACACGACAGAATCCCTATGCCCTTTAAGCGCCTTGCCCACTATTTCTTCAGATTTTCCTTCAACATACATATCTGCGGTATCAAGAAAATTTACACCAGAATCCAGCGCCTTTCTTATTATTTTTAAAGAGCGCGCTTCCTCCACCTGATCCCCGTAAGTCATAGTGCCAAGGCAGATTTCAGAAACTTTGAGTCCTGTTCTTCCCATCCTTCTATATTTCATGGCAACCTCCTTTTTACATGGGTATCACGGTTTTTCAATCACCATTTTCATTCTTTTTAAGACTTCATTACTGCCAACGAAAGACTCGATCCTCAGATCCTTTTCCTCAATACCATCTCTATTCACGAAGATAATAGTGGGGACGCCTCGAATTTTGTATTGCTTTTGAAGCTCGGCCTGATGCGGGTGCTTTTTTGTTAAATCGACGCGCAATGTGACGAAATGCTTGCTTAGTTCTACGACCTCTGGAACGCTGAACACCTTTTTCTCCATGGCCACGCATGGCCCGCACCAGTCTGCATAAAAATCCAGGATTGCAGGCTTCTTTGCCTGTATGGCCTGCCTGAGAATAGCCTGATCATAGGGCACCCATTGAATACCTGGTCTGCTCGGAGAGGCAACGAGAAAGGAAATGACGGCTCCGCAGATCAGAATAACCCCGACACCCTTTTTGACGAATGGAAATGCACGCATGGTACCACGGCTCTTGTCGAGCCACCCAAGGTGTAACCCCGCTGCGACCATGATAGCGCCAAAAAGCACCGTTTTCCCTAAAGGTTGTGGCATTAAAGGCTGCAATACATAACCTGCCATTCCAATAAGGACCCAACCTAAGAGCTTCCTGATCCATAACATCCATTCCCCTGACATAGGCAGTTTTTCAAGAGCCCCTGAAAAAGTGGCCAGGATCGTAAGAGGAAGTCCCATGCCAAGGCTCAGCACAAAGAAATAAAGGAACCCCAGCAGAGGATCCCCTTTCTGCCCCACATATGTCAAAAGCCCTAAGATAAAAGGCCCGAGACATGGCGCTGCCACAATCCCAAGGGTTAGGCCCATGAAGAAGGTCCCAAAGTAGCCGCCAAAGTTTTTTGAAGCAAGCCTGGTTAGGCCTGAAGGGATCTGCAGTTCCCAAAGGCCAAAAAAGCTCAGGGCCAGAAAAACCATAATTCCTGCCACAACAATGAGAACAACAGGATTCTGGAGGGCTGAGCCCAGCATGCCGCCGGACAGACTGGCTGTGAGACCCAATATGGAATTGGTAAAGGCGAGCCCGGAGATATACAAAAACCCATGGATAAAAATTCGCCCTCTTAGCGTTTCGCTCCTCCCCCCGAAATACGATACAGTGATGGGGATAAGAGGGTAAATGCATGGGGTGAGATTAAGGGCCAGGCCTCCTAAGAAAATGCCCAGCAGAGTTAACCAGAGCCCTGCCCCCAGTCTCCAGCCAGGGACTGATTCCTGTAAAACAGAAGGTCTGCCCTTTTTATCAAACATCGCCTGGTTCAGAGGTTCTGAAGGCGCTCCCTGCGGGGCAATGGATAAGGAGAACACGGCTGGGATATTTTCCGGAGGCAGACAGGACCGGGATGAACAAGCCTGGTAAGACAGCCGGCCAGTTATCACCTGCTTTCCGGTCGTGGCCTTTTCGTTGACAATCAATTTGCCCTGGACCAGGAATTCCCCTGAAAAAACTTCTACCTGTTCGTTTGT
>JBDRPB010000160.1:0-7800 GCA_043809485.1 Pseudomonadota bacterium
ACGAGACCCGGGAGCACCAGGCCGCCCTTTGCATCGATGACTTTAGGCGCCTCAAATGCCTTCTCATCACTTTCACCGATGTGAGAAATGGTATCGCCCTCAATGTATAGAAAACCAGTTTCGAGGATTGAATTTTCAGCGTCCATTGTCAAAATGGTTCCGTTTTTTATTATGATATCAACTTGTTGCATGTCAATGCACCTCACTATTATGGCCTTGTGCAAAAAATCTAACCATTCACACCTTCAGGTCCTCAACAATCCCCTCCCAAAGGCAAGCAAGCTTAGAACCAGCCTTTTTAGCGGTGGCGATAACGTCATCAATGGATGTTTTTTCCATGCAGTCGGGCAAATTCATGTTTGTTATGGCCACAATGGCCATGATATCCATGCCGCAGTGTACGGCCACAATGGCCTCTGAAACCGTGGACATACCCACTGCATCAGCCCCGATCATCTTCAAAAAACGGGTCTCAGCAGGTGTTTCAAGACTCGGGCCCACAAGCCCGACATATACACCCTGGCGGATTAAGATCCCTGATTCCAACGCCTTTCCCCTAACAAGTTTGATTAGGTCAGGCTTGTATACCTGGGTCATATCCGGGAAGCGAGGCCCAAAGGTGTCGAGATTTGGTCCGATCAACGGGTTGGTTCCTGTCAGGTTGATATGGTCCGTAACTATCATCAGATCACCGGTCTCAAACTGTGGATTCAGACCCCCTGCTGCGCTGGATATTAGTAAGTTTTTAACGCCCAGCATGGCCATAACCCTCATCGGAAAGGTGATCTCTTTTGGTGAATATCCCTCGTAGATATGAAAACGGCCCTCAAGGGCAATGATTGGTTTACCTGCAAGTTTACCGACCACAAGCATTCCTTTGTGCCCTTCAACAGTGGACTGTGGGAAATTTGGGATTTTCTCGTAAGGGAGACGGAAATCAATGGTCATACGCTCTGTTACTGACCCTAACCCGGTTCCAGTAATCAGCCCTATCCTGGGTGACTCCGCCATCTTTGAAGCCAGAAAATCGGCAGTCTGCTTCATAGTTTCAATCATGTTAGAGCTCCGTCTTTCATTTTCTTACTTCCCATTATGGCACTTATGATGAAAAGTCAATAAGTCAGTGCTAATGATATGAGTGATAGCACAAATCATATAGTGAAAGTCCGGAGCGATAATTTCTGGCAAACACATATAACCTTTTGAAAAAAAACCTTGAAAAAATAGGCCCTTGCTTTTATTGTGTCCGCTGGCACCACACTATGGCCGAACGGGTAATTACCGTTGGCGTATTGGAAAAGGGGAAATGTTAAACTAACCTAAAAAAAGGAGGAGATCATGAAAAAATTTATCATTATTTTGGCGGGTATTTGTTTTCTTTTGTCAGGAGCATTGACAACAACAGGGGCGGCAGAGGTTGTGGTTGGGGCGGTGACCCCGCTCACCGGGAAACTGGCCGTTTATGGGCAGGGGTTTCAGCAGGCAATGCTCCTTGCGTTGGATGAGGTCAACGCTTCAGGTGGGATTAATGGAAAACCAATGAAGATACTTTTTGAAGACAATACCTCCACATCAAAGGGTTCTGTTTCTGCTATTCAGAAACTCATAACCATCAATAAGTTTCCTGTGATTTTCGGTCCGGCTGCCAGTTCAAACTTTTTGGCAGTCTGCCCTATTGCCCAGCAGAACAAGACAATCCTAATTGGTGCGGAAAGCGCAGCAGATGCCATAAGCAAATGCGGTTCATATGTCTTTCGAGTCTTTCCCTCGGATCTGCTTCAGGGTAAAGGCGTTGCCGAACTTATTAAGTATTTGGGATATAAGGAACTGTTACTTACCTATGTCAATAACGATTGGGGGGTCGGCCTTGCAGATGTTTTCAAGGAGCAATTCCTGAAGGATGGCGGACGGTTACTTGACGAATTTGCGTATGATGAAGGAAAGACAGACTATCGGAGTGAGATTTTAAGAATAAAGAAGGCTTCTCCCAAGGCTGTTGTAAATCTCACATATATAAAAGAAGGCGCAACTATGCTCAAGCAGGCCTATGAAATAAGTTTGAATGTCCAATGGATTATGGGTTCTGCTGCAAAATCTCCCAAATTAGTGGAGCTGGCAGGCCAGGCAGCAGAGGGTATCATCGGAACCTATCCCACATTCTCACAAGATACCCCTCAGTACAAGGTCTACAAAGAGGCATGGGAAAAGAAATACCCCTGGCAAAAAGACACCGATCTTTGGTGAGTACAATTACGATATGGTAAAGCTGACGGCGAAAGCCCTATGTGATGCAAAATCCATGTCCGTTGACGATATCCGAAGCGCCCTGATAAACGCCAGCAAGGGATTTATTGGGGCCACCGGTGATAAAACCTTTGATGCCAATGGAGATGTTGGTGCGACCTATGGGCGCTGGACGGTAAAGGGGGGAAATATCGAGGATTACAAATAGCGTTGTAATCGGAAATTTCAATAAGGGGATCTCCAGATCCCCTTTTCCTTGTGCAGCAAAGGATCCTCAATGATCTACTATTTGCAGCTTATTTTGAACGGGATCATCGCAGGCTCAATTTATGCCCTGTTCGCGGTGGGACTCACCATGGTTTATGGCGTTTTCCGGTTTATTAACTTCGCTCATGGAGAACTAATTGCCTGGGGCGCCTACCTTGCTCTGCTATTTACACAAACTCTCTTTTCCCTGCCCATCTACTATGCTGTCCTGCCTGCCCTGGCGCTCACCATTGCCATTGGACTGGCCCAGGAGCGATATGTATATCGCCCCCTGAGGCATGGCAACCGGATTAGCCTTTTGATCGCCTCAATAGGCCTGTCATACCTGCTCAGGAACGCTATTCGGATCATCTGGGGATCGGATCTAATGACATACGGCCTGAAACCTACCAGGGGATTCGCATTTGCGGGGCTGAGCATCACCGGGACTCAGATTTCAATGATGGCAGCGGCAGTTCTGTTCCTGGGCGGACTTTATTTCTTATTCACCAGAACAATGCTTGGAAAATCTCTTAGGGCGGTGGCAGATAACATGGAACTTGCCGTAATAATGGGCATTAACATGAAGCGGGTGAGCCTGACGGTATGGTCTCTGGCCTCTGTTTTTGCAGGGGTTGGTGGGATCTTGCTGGCACTTGATACAAACCTGGAGCCCTTGATGGGACTGACTAATATGATAAAGGCATTTGCCGCCATGCTGTTGGGTGGAGCTGGAAATGTCTGGGGAGCGCTGCTTGGGGGCCTTTTCATAGGGATTGCTGAAAATGTGGGTGTGGCGTTTGTTTCGCCAGGATATAAAGACTTTATATCCTTTGTCATTATCATCCTGGTACTCCTTTTTCGCCCAAAGGGGCTTTTTGGGATTTTAGGGGGGGTGCGATAGAAAATGGACTACCTGCTTCACATCCTCATAATAGCCTTGATCTATTCTATTTTTGCTATTTCTCTCAACCTGGAGCTTGGGTATACAGGGCTGTATAATTTCGGCCACGTGGCGTTCTTCGGGATAGGGGCCTATACTTCTGCTCTGTTGAGCCTTGCCGGCCTGCCTGTGGCAGTTAGTATGGTCTGCGGGATGGCTGTTGCCGGAGGGGCAGGGGCAGTGCTGGCCATACCTGCATTAAGGCTTTCAGGGGATTACTTTGGCATTGCCACCCTGGTTTTCGCTGAAATGGCCAGGCTCTTTTTTCTCAATGAGCGGTGGCTTACAAAAGGCCCAATGGGACTGCCCGGTATCCCTCGTCCAGGCTGGATTGGGGGAGGGGTTGCAGCCCTTCCAATGTTTCTGGCTTTTTGCACCCTATTAACCATTGCAGCATTCTTGATAATCCGCCGCCTGACAACAGCCCCTTTTGGGCGGGCCCTGAAAGTAGTGAGAGAGGACGAGTATGTGGCTCAGGCCCTGGGGAAAAACGTTCTAACACTTAAAATAAAAGCCATAACGGTGGGTTCTGTCCTGGCAGGCCTGGCCGGAGGGCTGTGGGCTCATTACATCACCTATATCAGCCCCGGCGACTTTACACTTACAGAGACGATCCTTGTACTGCTTTGTGTGGTGCTTGGCGGCCGCGGGACGAATTGGGGCCCGGTATTGGGCGCGTTTGTGATCACCTTTTTCGGTGAGTCTGTGCGATTTCTTCCGATCCCCATGGATTTCGGCCGCTTTGTGGCCCCACTTCAAGGAATGGTTTATGGAGCGGTCCTCATCCTTATAATGCTAAAGCGGCCTGAGGGACTTCTCCCTGAATATAAAGGATGATTGTAACTCAAAAAGTTATAGAAGATATTCGGGCCATGCGGGTCTCTTTTTTAAAGGTCGCAAAGCCTTGCCTCATTTCATTGAACGGCGGATTAGTCTTAAAATTCATCTGAGGACAGCCCCATAAGAGATCAGTTCCATAAACAGCCATCTTTCCCGCCTGTGCTGAGGTAGTATTTTAGAGTCAAGGGGGCGTTGAGCGAAAGGAGTAAGAATTTATGTTGCGGCCTTTAAAAAAGAGACCCGCATGGCCCCCCAGGAAATAAGATTATACCCGAACTTTTTGAGATGTTACGGATGATTATGCTAAGGATCGAGAATATAACAAAAAGCTTTGGTGGACTGACTGCTGTAAACGATGTCACTTTTGAACTTAGTGATACTGGCATAACAGGCCTGATTGGTCCCAATGGAAGCGGAAAGACAACTCTTTTTCACCTGATCACAGGATTCTACAAGCTCGACCGAGGTCGGGTTTATTTCAAGGGCAAGCTGATCAGTGGACTTTCGCCTCATACCATAAGCCAGATGGGCCTTGTTCGTACCTTCCAGCAAACAAGGGCCCTCCCTTTCATGTCCACCTTAGACAACCTGCTGTCTTCAGCTCCTGACCAGACAGGGGAACACCTTACTTCTGTTTTTTTAAAACCCGGCAGGGTAAAGCAGGAAGAAAGGGAGAACAGAGACAGGGCAATGGAAATACTGGATATTCTCAAACTGGCCTCCCTGGCCAAGCACCTTGCGGGCAAGCTGAGCTTTGGCCAGCAAAAACTTATCGAATGGGGCAGAGTACTCATGGCCAAACCAAAAATGATCCTTCTGGATGAGCCAACTGCAGGAATAAATCCGACCCTGGTCCGCCAACTTGTTGAGGTCATCACAAGACTCAGCAATGAGGGGATCAAGATCTTCCTTATCGAGCATAACATGCCTTTTATTGCTGAAATCTGCGAAAAGATCATTGTGATGGATTCAGGAGATTTGATATTTTCCGGAACACCGGCTGGAGCTCGGGAAAACACGCGGGTGATTGAGGCCTATCTTGGGAGAGAAAACCATGCTGCTTGAAGTAGATCAGCTAACCGCCGGTTACGGTCCAATTACTGTCCTTCATCAAGTCAGCCTGGGGCTTACTGAAGGTGAGATTGTCTGCATTATAGGCCCCAACGGTGCCGGCAAATCTACCGTACTTAGGGCTGTAGCAGGGCAGATTGAACCTTCAGGCGGAAAGGTCATTTTCCGTGGAGAGGACGTGATTCACCTGAGTATGGAGAAGAAAGGCAGAAAGGGACTTATCTTTATTCCCCAGGGCAATAACATATTTCCCAACCTAACTGTCCTTGAAAACCTGGAGATAGCAGGTTCAATCCTCAGGGACAGTGAAAGGCTCTGCCATGGCATAGAAAGGGTGTTAGAAAAATTTCCCATGATAAATGAAAGGAAGAAACGCCCTGCCAGGGAGCTATCAGGTGGACAACGCCAGATGCTGGCTCTGAGCAGGATACTCATCCTTCACCCTCGGTTAGTCCTTCTTGACGAACCATCCCTTGGACTGGCGCCCCTGGCTGTTGATCTTATTTTTAAGGAAATTCAGGAAATGAACAGAACAGGAATTTCTTTTCTTCTGGTCGAACAAAACGCCCGCAAAGGCCTTTCCGTTTCCCATAGGGGCTGCGTCCTGGAATTGGGCAGAAATAGGCTTACTGGAACCGGTCAGGAGCTCTTAAGTAACAAGGATGTCCAACGACTTTATTTGGGTGGATAGAATAGACCAGATATCGGAAGCGTATAAGTTCATCCCTGATCAACGGGCAACAGTAAACAGCAAACGGTGAACTATTATTAGGATGCTTATGCAGTCGGCAACTTGGTCAGCTTCCGCTTGATTATTTTCCCTAACGCGGCAATGGCCACCTCAATGGTTGCCTCATCCGCCTGGGCGAAAGAGAGCCGGATGGTGTTGCGACCCCCGCCGTCAATATAAAAGGCGCTGCCAGGAACAAAGACGACTTTTTGGCTGATCGCTTCCTGCAGCACCTCGCTGCCGTCAAGATGCTCGGGCAAATGGACCCATATAAAGAAGCCCCCTTCCGGCCGGTTCCAGCGGACTTCCCTGGGGAAGTGACTCTCTAATTGGGAAAGCATGAAATCCCGTTTGCGGCAGTAGTAAGAGAGAATGACCTGTAACTTTTTATCCAGGAGACCGCGCTGGATGTACTCCAGGAGAATATACTGGGCCAGAGAATTTGTGCATGTATCCACGAACTGCTTGGCAGTAGCCATCCTGCTGATCACGGCAGCATCAGCTACAACCCAGGCCAGGCGCATGCCGGGGCAGAATATTTTGGACAGAGAGCGCATGTGGATTACTCTTCCTGTTTCATCCAGTGCCCTAAGGGATGGAGGCGTCTGTCCCTCATAACGCAGGTCGCTGTATGCGTCGTCCTCAAAAATAATAAAGTCATGCTTCTGGGCCAGCTCCACCAGACTCTGCCGGCGCCTGAGGGTCATGGTCACACCGGTCGGATTCTGGAAATTAGGAATCACATAAACAGCCTTGACCCGTTTTCCGGCCTGGGTGATTCGTTCAAGCTCTTTGGCCATGAGGTCAGTGTTAATGCCTTCCTCGTCAACCGGTATCCCTACCGCCTCACCGGTCTGCACTGAAATTGCGCCGGTGCCGCCAACATAGGTTGGCAACCCGACCATGACCACATCGCCAGGAGCAACAAACAGCCGGGTTGCAAGGTCCATGGCCTGCTGAGAGCCCTGTGCAATAAATATCTCGTCCACACTGCAGTTGATGCCGTACAGTTTGCGAGCCCGTTCGGCCATTAGTTGACGCAGGGCGGGCACGCCCTCGGTAACCCCGTACTGTAAGACCAGATGGGGCTTATCAGCTAATAACTCGGCCGTGATCTGGGAAATCTCTGCTCCCGGAAAAACGCTCGGATCAGGCCAGCCGCCGGCCAGTGATTTTATTTCAGGGTCCTGGACAAGAGCACACATATCGCGGATTGCCGAACTTTGAGTCTGAAGGACCCACTTGTTGTAAAGATGCGCAAAACGATCTTCCGTCATTTTATCTCCTTAAATGTTGAAGAAAATTCGTTACTATTCAGCGCTGCCTCTGGCCACCGAAGTTGCCAGTTTGATCAAAAAAGTGACGCTGGCCTTGCCGAGTCACATACGAGGTATCTCTTTTTTAGACAGGATAACCCCGCGTTCTGCGGGGCAGGCATGGCTAAACAGGAATCTATTTATAAGTCATAAACAAGACCTTATTGTAATAATCCTGTAAATCAAACAAGATATCCTGGTAATATACCTTAAGGATAAATCCCCAATAAGGAATTAAGATGATCTCTTTGGGCCTTTCTTAAATGTGAAATGAGTATTTAAAGAATTTCAAATCAATCGGGGGCCAAGTTTAACCAAACTCTAATAGAAAAATTTAACTCAATCACTTACCCATATAGCAAGGAACGGTCTATCAGGATATTTAAAGGATTTACAAGAATTCAAAAAAA
>JBDRPB010000161.1:0-3746 GCA_043809485.1 Pseudomonadota bacterium
GGGAGTTTCCGGATGGACACTAATTAGACAATTGCCTATTGCCATACGGCAATTGAAAAATTCCCAGAATAATACCGTAGTATAAATATCCAATAAGCCCCCAAAAATATTTATTTTCCTCTTTGGAGGCTTACTATGGCACCTTTATCAAATTCCTTTTCACAAAGTCCTCCAAAAGATTTGGGGTTAGGGAACTTCGTTCGAATAAGACGGACCCTAAATGACGCTGCCTTTGATACCGCCGATAACGGACTATTCAACCTTTTCAGACAATGTCAAAGTCTCTCGTTTGAGAGGAGAAGGGACATAGACCAGGCTGATTTCTATCTTTCCCAAGGCCTTTTCTTTGATAGCCGTCTTTGGGATTGTGGCATCTAAACTTCCTTCGGTAGTTTCTTCAGGTTTAATAACCTTCATAAACCAAGAAGACACTTTCGATATTTTCTCTCCAGATTGAAAAGGGATTGGCTTCCCGGCTTCATCCAAGTATTCGAGGGTGACCGCTTGGATGTCTAGGATATCTTTCGAGTTATTGGTGATCTTGATGCGACCCCTTAGGACCGGCGTCTCGATGATGTCTTTAGAAGCGATGTTTACTGTCGTGATGACCTGGAGGTCACTGAGCTCCACAATAAAATTCTCCCCCTTGACCTCAGATTTCGGCGGAACCAGATTCTTTGTGATTTGCTCTTGTGTGGGAGCCTCTACCTTCCGCTCCGCACAACCCAAAAATCCAATGGCCAGGCATAAAGCTATAAACATGCAGGTGAAGATCTTTTTGAAATGCATACGATTTTCCCCTTTCTTGGTTAGTGGTTATAAAAATAGCAGGCCTTTAAATCGAGGGCTCCTTTCCTTGTTATGCCGGCTTTCCGTCCCCTTCTCACGAAGGGTTTAGCATTTTCGGTGGAAAGTCTTGTCTGCAACTCTCCTGTAGGTAAACAGAAATCATGCCAGAAGAATATAGGGTGAATCATGTATTTTGTAATGAAAAAAATGTATTTTGGACCCTTCGTGTAATAGGGATTAGAAATGAACTACCCCGCAGCAAGCTACGGGGTATCAAAAGCTCAGAACAACTCCAGCTGTATCTCTTGTTTATGAAGCTTTTTGTAATCTTTTTCGGATCTGCCCTGGTTCTTTACATAATTCTTTATGGCCTCTTCATTGCCATGGCGACCAACAGTGCTGATGAAATACCCTTTGGTCCAAAATTCTCCTCCCCACAATTGCCTTTTCACTACCGGTACTCGCTTGAATATTTCCCTGGCCGTTATGCTTTTTACTATTCTCACTACCTCTGTTGGACTATAGCCCGGAACTGACTGGAGCAAAAAATGCACATGGTCCTTTTCAACGCCAATCTCAAGAAAAATAATCTCGTACCGCTTGCCGATTTCCAAACATACTTCCTTGAGCACCAAATCAACCTCTTCCGTGAATACAACCCTCCTGTACTTGGCTGGGCATACCAAATGATACAGGAGTCCTGATACATTATGCTGCTTATCGACATATTCGCTCACACAACCATGCTAACATCAGTCCAAAAGCCGAAGCAAGCTTCGGGGAATTGACCCAGAGGGATTAAAAAAATCGATCCCACTCGTTTGATCATGGGAAAACCAATCCCATTAATGCTTTTCGTTTGAAATGTTGTATTGGGGGGGAAATACAGAATCAAGGTTACAGGAAGAACTCGGAATGTGTCAATGAAAATGAGACACAGGTTAAGGGAATTTAGCCCGACTTCGCGGATTCGGGCCTCTTAACAATCTTTTTCAAATTAAAAGTCAAGTTTTTTCAAGGGTCGGAGTGCCTGCAGGTGGCGAAAACAGGCTGTAGTGAAGACCTACCCTCTTTTCAGGATGATCGAGGGGGTGATATTGTGCAGGCACCATGTTTTTGCGTTGCACGAATCGCAAGAAAGACGGCAAAGAGCACCGTTACTGGAACGTAGTGGAAAACCGCCGGGTATCGGGGGGGCGGGTAGTTCAGCGGCAGGTGCTCTACCTGGGAGAGATTAACAGCTCTCAGCGGGAGGCTTGGCGCAAGACGATCGAGGTTTTCGAGGATGGGGCCTCAACGGCGCAGACGATGGTGTTGTTTCCCGAGGATTGTCCCGTTGAGATCGACGATACGTCGGTAGTAAAAATTCGGCTGAAAGAGGTGGAACTGCGGCGGCCCCGGCAGTGGGGTGCGTGCTGGTTGGCCTGTAGGTTGTATGAGCAGGTGGGTCTGGATAAGTTCTGGGCGCAGAGGTTGGCGCCCAGCCGCAAGGGGACGCGCTGGGATCTGATCGTTGAGGCGCTGAGCTGTTATCGGTTGATGGAACCTGGCAGTGAATGGCGGCTGCATCGGCACTGGTATGAGAAGAGCGCGATGGCGGACCTTTTGGGGGCCGGTTTTGAACTGGCGGAGATTCATAAGTTCTACGATTGTCTGGACCGGCTGATGGAGCATAAGGAAGAGCTATTTGCCCACCTGACCCGGCGCTGGAAAGATTTGTTCAATGCAAAGTTTGAGGTGCTTCTGTACGATCTGACCAGCACCTATTTTGAGAGTGATCCACCTTTTTCGGAAGGGGACAAGCGTAAGCACGGCTACAGTCGGGACAAGCGGTTTGATTGCGTGCAGGTGGTCATTGGGTTGATTGTTACCCCGGAGGGGTTCCCCCTGGCCTATGAGGTCATGGCCGGCAACACGGCCGACAACACCACGCTGCGAGGGTTTCTGAAGAAGATCGAGGCGCAGTACGGCAAAGCCGAACGTATCTGGGTGATGGATCGGGGGATTCCGACGGAGGAGGTTTTGGAGGAAATGCGCCACAGCGACCCGCCGGTCTACTACCTGGTGGGAACCCCCAAAGGGCGGCTGAGCCGTTATGAGAAAGCGCTGACGGAGAGGCCGTGGCATAAGGTCCGCGACGGGGTGGAGGTCAAGCTGTTGCCCCAAGACAACGAAGTCTATGTACTGGCTCAAAGCCGGGACCGGATCCACAAGGAGAGGTCCATGCGGCGGCGTCAATTGAAGCGGTTATGGAAGCGACTGCAGGAGTTACGGGGCATGCAGTTAACCCGGGACCAACTGCTGCTCAAACTGGGGGCGGCCCAGCAGCAATCGCCCTCGGCCTGGAGACTTTTGCATATCGACCTTCCCGAAGGGGATGAGCCGTTGCGGTTCTGCCTGCACAGAGACCGGCTGCGAAAGGTTCGGCGCCGAGAGGGACGCTACTTGCTGCGAACGAACCTGGTTGGGCGCGACCCGGCCCAGATGTGGGAGTTCTATACCCAGTTGGTGCAAGTCGAAGAAGCGTTCAAAACCCTGAAAGGGGACCTGGCGATCCGCCCCATCCATCATCAGAAGGAGGAACGCATCGAAGCGCACATCTTTGTGGCCTTCCTTGCCTATGCCCTGCATGCGACCTTGCGGCGGCGGTTGCGCGATCTGGCGCCGGGATTAACCCCTCGGGCGGTCCTGGAAAAGTTCGGCTCGGTCCAAATGATAGACGTCCATCTTCCGACTACCGATGGCCGTGAAGTGATCATGTCACGCTATACACAGCCGGAGCCCGAGCTCCAGATATTGCTCAAACAGTTGCGGCTGTCCTTCCCCAATCAGCCGCCACCCCGGGTATCGGCAAGAGGCCAGGTAATCCACTAGCCCCTGTAGTGAAGACCTTTGGAATGCTTAGCTTGATTTTACAGGGATTATAATTGATATACCTACCGAATCCGCGAAGTCGG
>JBDRPB010000162.1:0-3860 GCA_043809485.1 Pseudomonadota bacterium
TTTCATTTTTATATCTCTATCAGGGAAGTAATATAAGATAAGAAGTGAAACACCTTAAAACCAATACCAGATATTTATCCTGTTATATTCGGAGACGATTTAACTGGGGACCAATACCCAATATCACCTAATTGAGCATCAATCAATTAGGGTTACACTTTCCCGCTTATAAAGGCTTCAGCAAGCTCCACGTCCTGTTTACTCCCGATATAAAGGGGCGTCCTCTGGTGTAACCCGGTGGGCTCAATATTTAAAATGGGACCATGGCCGTCACTGGCATACCCCCCTGCCTCTTTCACCACCATGGCCAGAGGGTTGGATTCCACCATGAGTCTCAGCTTGCCCGTAGGCTTTTTGGGATCCTTTTTATCTGCCGGATACATGAAGATGCCGCCTTTTAACAAATTCCGGTGAAAATCTGCCACCAGACTTCCTACATAACGGGACGAGTAAGGCCGTCCGGTTTCTTTATCTTTTGTCTTGAAATAGTCTACAAGGGCGCGGGTTTTTTTATCCCAGTGAACATAATTTCCCTCATTAACACTATAGATCTTTCCCTTTTCGGGAATTCGGATATTCTCATGTGAAAGAAGAAATTCACCTACGCTTGGAAAGAGCGTGAAACCATGAACGCCGGTATTATTTCCAGTGGTGTACACCATAATAGTGCTTGAGCCGTAGACGAAATAACCAGCGGCTACCTGTTTTATTCCTGGCTGTAGAACGTCGTCGAGCAGTAAATCAGATGTTGTTCCACTATTCTTTTTCTTGAAAACACCAAAAATGGTACCAATGCTTATATTGACATCAATATTGGAAGAACCGTCGAGAGGATCAAAGAACAGAATATATTCTCCCTTTGGAAATTGAGCTGGGATCTCGATCAGATCAGGGTCCTCCTCTGACCCCATACACCATAATTGACCGATGTGCTGCATCCTCTCTATAATGACCTGGTTCGCAAAAATGTCCAGCTTTTGCACCAGTTCATCCTGAACATTGATTTTTCCAGTTGGCCCCAGGATGTCAACCAGTCCGGCCTTGTTTACTTCCCTGGAGATGACTTTTGCTGCAACGATCAGTTCGGTGATCAGAGTGGTAAACGCTCCGGTCGCCTCTGGATTTTGCCGTTGCTGGCTTAAGATGTGCTGTGTAATGGTGATACCCAAACCTTTTTTCCCCATATCTGATCCTCCTTGATCATTTAGTGTAAGTCTTTCAAGGCTGTCCTATATCAGTGAAGTTCTGAGTGGGCACTCGCTAATATTTCAACAGGGTATCCCAGAATTCCGGATCTTCATCTCTCCAGTCTGGACCAAACCTCCTGTCACAAAAGGTGCTTAACCTCTCATACCACTTGACCCATACATTTTTCTTTTTCTCCAGGGCTTCAAGGATGTCAGCCAGGAAGATGTCAATTTTACTGATTTCATCCTTGGGTACATAGTACGATGCGCCCTTTTCAAAGGATTTCTTGAGATTGTCTTTTGAAAGCGCATGGGCAGTGAGCATCAGAGCCGGAATATTTTTCTTGTTAGCAATCTCCAGCAGTTCATATCCCCGCACACCCATGATATCAAGGACAGCAATGTGGTAAGGATTTGTTTCAAGAAGCTCTTTTGCCTTCTCAAAGGTGGATGCCTTGTCGATTTTGCACATATCCAGTATCTCCATCAAAAACTCAAGGACATCCTCTTCGTCATCCACGATCAAAACCCTTTTTCCTTTTAGAATTTTCGTAGGATCCATTTTCTACTCTCCTCACAATATGGATAAATATATTTTATGTAAGTTGTTCCTTATATTCAAGCCTGTAGATCTCCGCAAGCGTCAGGAATGTCGTAATGATTAAGGGACCGTAAACAATACCTATAATTCCAAAAAGCTTTATCCCTCCGATAATCCCGATGAACACAAGAAACGAATTCATCTGCATCCCTTTACCGATCAACCGTGGTTTTATCACGTACTCAATAATTGAGCTGTAAAACATATTATAGATCAGATAACTAATGCCCAGCCATAACTTCCCCTGTATAATTAAAATAACAGCAGCCGGTATAAATACAACCGAGGCGCCTATGACAGGCAAAAAGGCCATAAAGGCGATCACCGTCCCCCAAAGGAAAGGTGAGTGCAGACCAAATATGAAGAAACCAAAACCTCCAAGAATACCCTGGATAATGCCGCACAGGCCGTTTCCAACAATGAGTGCTTTTCCCATTTCATGAAACTTTTTCACTATCTTCTCAAGTTGCATTTCAGGAACGGGAATAAGTTGCGTAAGGTAGTCCTTAAGTCGCATTCCATCCCGGAACAGATAGAAGATGACCATCATCATCAGGAAGAAGTGGACCAACAAACTAAACAGGTTTGAGGCCGCAGAGCTGATCTGTTTATATAGAAAGAGCCCGACCGTTTTCCCCACGGAGCCGGATAACTCCTCGATCGTATCCGGTGTTAATTCAATACCTGCCATCTTTCCTATTTTCTTGGCACGCTGAACCCATACGGAGTCACTATCAAGGGTTTGCTGGAGCTGTTTCAATGAAACCGCACTCCGGGTCCGATTGTAAAAATCAAATGCCTCATTGGAGAGGGTCCCCACAAACGATCCAACAGGGATAACAAGTACCAGCAGAACAACAAGGCTCATGATCAGGGATGCTGAGTTCTCCCGCCCTTTGAAATACCTTTTGACCCAAAGGTACATGGGGAAAAATACGCTTGTGATAAGCAGTGCCAGCACAATGGATGACACATATGTCCAGAAAATGGCCAAAAGCAAGACCAGGAAGCAGATAAAAATTATGAGGAAAAGCCTGGAGCCATATTGTTTTTCCATTATCAGCAGCCTCTTAACACTGCAATATAGTATTGAACCCGTGGATAGTCAAAAAAATTCGTAGGCTTTCAAAGGTTCAGAGTTTCCCGCGGAAAGCGGGATTTAGGGTTATGGGGTTGCAGGGTTGAAAGAGGTCCAGGCCAGGATAGATGGCAGATGCGCCAAAAGTGGGAGCTAAAAAAAGGGTGACTCCGAGGAGCCACCCTGGACATAGGGAATGGAAAAAATATGTAATCAGGACGCTCGCCTGTTACCCTGTAAAGTAATTCAAATTTCCGGTCTGTCAAGCATCTTAAACATACTGTGCCCCATCTCTTGACAAATTTGGGGCGCTAATCTAATGTACTTTCATTAAAAGGAGGTGACGGATCAAATAGAAAATGTGAGATAGCGGCCGAAGTCCAGGCAAAAATGCAAAACGATTTGAATGTGGTTTTTTTGTCAAGTCAAATGTTTACGGGTTTACGGGTCACGAATGTTTTAGCCTCTGGGGGCTATAAATGAATGTGTGCCGAATAAGGTCATATCTTTTAAAGGAGGTAGTACTATGAAAAAAATAGCATTGGTTATCATGATTGTTCTTCTCTCAGTTTCGTATTCTTTTGCTGGGAGCGAAAGTAAAGCATTCCGAATTGCTGCAATCTTTCAGACAGCGATTGAGGAACCGTGGGATGGGGTGATTCACCAGGCCTGTCTTAAAGCCAAAAAGGAATTGGGTAACATAGAATACGAATTCACAGAAAAGATCGCCGCCGCTGATTTTGAAAAGGTTCTCAGGGAGTATGCCGAAAGAGGATTTGATCTGATCGTGGGCGATGCATTTCTCGCAGGCGAAGAACCGGCGAGAAGGGTAGCCAAGGATTATCCCGAGATCGCCTTTGCCTTTGGATCAGAGTTTGGTCCTGTTTCTCCCAATTTCTCCGTCTTTGACAACTGGATTCATGAACCGGCCTATCTCTGCGGCGTCATTGCAGGCAAAATCACAAAGACCAATATGCTCGGCGTGGTCGCCGCC
>JBDRPB010000163.1:0-3033 GCA_043809485.1 Pseudomonadota bacterium
CTCGCCTTGGCGGTAATATACTCTGCTTGTGTATCCAGAAGATCGAGGATGGTGCGTCTTCCTATATTCCATTGCGCTGTGAAGGCATTTGAGGTTGATCCCGCTGCCTTCACATATTCTTCAAGATAAGCGACTTTTTTCTGAGCCGCTCTATAGGATTCCCAGGAGAGACGCGCGGACTGCACTATCTGACGCTTGGTATTATTAAGGATTTCTTCTGCTTCTTTGATTTGCTGAACCGTCTGCACGATGCGGGCCTTGTTATAAAAGCCATTAAAGATATTGAAATTCACCGAGGCGGTCGCTGTCAAATTATTCTGATAACCCGCTATATTAACATCAGTTCGCCACGCATAATCAACTGCCATATCGATAGTCGGATACAGTTGACTCTTAGCCGTTTTATACTGTGCCAGCCTGGCATCCAGATCGGCCTGAGCTGACTTGAGGACAGGATAGCCTTGCAGGGCCAAATTTTCCGCCTCTTCCATTGACCCGGGGATGACTGGTCCCACTGGCTCTGGTTTAGCCAGGTCTTCCGGCATACGACCGATTACAGCTTGATAAGATGTTTTAGCATCAACATTGTTTGCTGCTGCTATAACGTCATTGGACTGTGCCAAAGCCAAACGCCCCATTACCTGATCGAGATCGGCTCCACGGTCGACACCGGACGCGCTTCGCAACTTCATTTGGTCGGATATCTTTTCGTGGTTAGTCAAATTCTCTTTTGCCAGATCGGCCAGATCAAGGTTCCGGAGCACATCTAAGTAAACCTTGGATGCCAGCAGGGCGGTTTCCTCTGAGAAACCCTGCAAGAAATAAGCTTGGGAATTTGCGGCAGCCTTTAGGCGATTCACCTCATATTCAGTCCCGAAAAAACGGAATAAATTTTGGCGGAGGCTCAAAACTGTCGATTTTGGCCATATTGTATCATAAAATGGATGACTTTGATAAGTCACGCCAACTCCGGAGGATACATCAATACTTGGATAATATCCTGCCTTGGCCTGTATGACTTCCTGGTCTTTTGCCAGTCGATTGAGGGATGCAGCCTTGATATTGGGATTTGTCTGCAGCATATATTTAATTGCCTCCTGCAGAGTTTCTCCCCTTGCAACACCCGTGCTCATAAAAAGAATCGCCGTAACTAATACCATGTTTAAGTGCTTAGAAATAATTTTCATTTTTCTTCCCTCCAAGTCTGCTATTTATAGTATCAATTTAATACACCGCTGCGTCAAGTACCTCCAAACACGGCCAAAAAAATTTGTCCAATATGTTCCTCCGACAGCCACCTTCCTTACTTATAGATGGGAAAATTGTTACTCTACTCAAATTCGTCTCGGAAGCATGGATGATCCGATTGCATGATCCGTTTCTAACTCTTTGAGTTTGTTCTACAGATTAATATTAATCCAGTCAAGCAAATTTTATCACCAAGGCAATTTATGGGCGGTCGACTTTCAGTAGCACAATTTTAGCCTCCCGTTGAATTCTTCGGGAGTAAAGCTATAGTCCTGCGTTCCATAACACTCGACGGCAAAGGAAGCGCATACGCTTCCCATTCTGGCACACTGATCGATATCCTTACCCTGCACCAAGCCTCTGATCAGCCCCCCCCTGTACGCGTCGCCGGCGCCGGTCGGATCATCTACCTTCCTTGCCTTGGCGACGGGAATGTGTATTTCCCCATCCGGAGTCGCCACTAGAGAACCAAGCTCACCCAGCGTGGTAATAACAACCCCGGACCGCTCCAGTAAGGCTGCTTTTTTCAAGCCCGTCTTACTCATGATGAGGTCAAGCTCATAATCATTGCAAATCAGGATCTTGCATCCCGTGATGGCCCGAACCAATTCAGACCCATCCCAGATAGGCAGCGATTGGCCAGGGTCAAAGATATACTCGATCCTCCGCTCCTTACAGATGCGCGGGTAGGTAATCATATCCTGAAGATTGCCCGGAGAAACAATCACAAAGGTGTCGGGCGGATTGAGGCGGTATAAATCCATAGAGGTAGGATACTTCATGGCCCCGGGGTTGAAACCAGTAATCTGGTTGTCTCCCAGATCCGTGGTGATGTAGGCACCGGCGGTGGACTCTTCCTCTATGATTTTGATATGTTCGCTGGACATCCCATTCCTGGACAACCATTCGAAATACCGATGATAATCATGGCCGATAGTGGCACAGATGACGGGCTTTTCTCCCATTAATGTGAGTGCGTAGGCAATATTGCCTGCCGTCCCGCCAAATCTCTCCTTCATGCCACTTACCTGAAAGCAGACATTCAACACGTGAATCTTCTCCGGCAGGATGTGATCTGAGAAGTGTCCGGGAAAATCCATAATCCTATCGTAAGCCAGTGATCCGGAAACTATGATCTCCATTCCATACCCCTCTGATTAAATTACAATTCTGTTTTCGTCAAATATTTTGAGGGAGGGCCAAAGTGAGTTCTTTCCCCGCCTGGTAGGCCTCCCGAAGATAATCCGGATGTCCCAATACATCTCCTTCCGAGTCGAGACCTCGATATAACAGAGACTTCCAAAGCTCCATGTCCAGCACATCAAAAAAATATTTTACCGTCAGCAGCGGACCTTCAAAAAGTTTTTTACCATGTGTGGCGCCCAGGGAAATGAAAAGGCCTTTTCGTTTGGGTTCCCATTGGCCGTATTGGACTTCATCAATCCAATACTTCTTCACCCACATGGATTGGCAGCGGTCCATCAGAATCTTCGTGTGGGCGCTGACCGTATAAAAAAAAATGGGAGAGGCCAGTATCAATCCCTGGCACGCAAGCAGTTGCTCGTGAACCTTCTGGAAATCATCCTGAATCACGCAGCGGCCAGTTTCCTTGCATCCATAGATTTCCAGACAGGGCGAGATTCTCAGATCGCGCAGGACTAATTTTTCTACCTTCGCGCCGGCTTCCGCAGCGCCCTGAGCGGCATGATCCAAAAGCGCTGCCGTATTCCCCTGGCGCCTGGGACTTCCGTAGATGGCTAAAATGTTCGGCAATTTTTCGCTCCC
>JBDRPB010000164.1:0-2866 GCA_043809485.1 Pseudomonadota bacterium
GATGAAGGCTGGAAGATAAAATTCGAACCCTGGGAGGAGATGCGAAAGCGAAATTTAGAGCGTAAAGGCCGGCCTCCCATCGTGACCAATGTGATCAGGGCAGACAAAGATTTCACTCATATTTCCTGTGAGAGAATTTGATTGATCCGGATCCGGAAGGGAGAGAGCTATGCAGAATGAGAGAGTCTCAGAAGTAACGCCAATCATCATTGATAAGGATCAGCCCGGTTTTATTCAGTCCGATTATGTCGGGGGGGTCATAAAGCGATCCATGAATTACATCAGGGCCGGTTTTCCCCTCCACCTCACGGGAGCTGCCGGTACAGGGAAAACTACCATAGCCATGTATCTGGCTGCCCAGATCGGAAGGCCGGTGATACTGCTCCACGGCGATGATGAGTTCGGCACTTCCGACCTGATTGGTGGTCAGTATGGCTACCGTCGGAAGAAGATGGTGGATAATTTTATCCATTCTGTCCTCAAGTCAGAGGAAAACGTCTCTCCCGAATGGGTGGACAACCGCATAACAGTGGCCTGTAAGTATGGATTTACTCTTATTTACGATGAGTTTACCCGCTCCCGGCCAGAGGCCAACAACGTGCTGCTGGCTATATTGGAGGAGAGGATACTGGATCTTCCGGCTGCCAGGGGAGAAGGGGGCTATCTGCGCGTTTCACCTGATTTTTGCGCCATATTTACCAGCAACCCGGAGGAATATGCCGGAATACATAAGGCTCAGGATGCCTTGAAAGATCGTATGATCACCATCAAGCTGGGCCATTACGACAGGGAAAGCGAAGTTTCCATTGTTCAGGCCAAATCGGGCATATCCAGAGATGAGGCAGAGAAGGTGGTGAATATTGTTCGTGCTTTCAGGGAAACAGAGGAGAATAATCTTCACCCCAGTATCAGGTCCGGCATTATGATAGCAAAGGTACTGAGTGCGACCGATTCGAGACCCAGGGCTGATAATACCGACTTTGTGGAAACATGCATGGATGTGCTCAATTTTGATACAAACGGGTTTGAAAATCAGCCTGAGGAAGAAGTTAAACAGAGGATAATGGATACAATTAACCGTTACTGCTAAAGAGCAGCTCGAAAGCGGGAGTAAAGTTTATGATACATGAAGGGGAATACGTTTATTGTATTATTGAAGGAAATGAAGGACGAAATTTCGGACATGTCGGTATTGGCGGGCGCGGGGATGTTGTCTCGACCGTCGGCTATGAAAATATCAGTGCGGTCATAAGCAGTTCTCCAATGACCAAATATGTCATCAATCGGGAGAATATGATTTCCCACGAAATGGTCATTGAGGAGGTCATGAAGGATTATACAGTACTGCCTGTAAGATTTTGTACCATTGCGTCCAGCGCTGAAGAGATACGAAGTTTGCTAAGAAAACGATATTCTGAATTTAAGGGTCTTCTACGGGATATGGACAACAAAGTCGAAACGGGTCTGAAAATACTCTGGAAAGACATGGACCGGATATTTAAAGAAATCGTCGAAGATAATAAGGAGATCAAAAAGCTAAAAAACAAGTCTGAGGGCAAATCGGCAAAAATTGACAATACCGCAAAAGTTGTTTTAGGCAAGGCAGTAAAAGAGGCGTTGGACAAAAAAAAGGCCGATGAGGCATGGGGAATATTAAATAAGTTCAAACGTACACATGTAGATGTTAAAGAAAATAATCTGTTTGGAGACAGTATGTTTTTAAATGCCGCTTTTCTGATTGACAGGTCACGTGAAAAAGAGTTCGATTTTCTGGTAGAAGATCTGGTTAAGAAACATGAAGACCGGATGGCATTCAAATATATTGGGCCGGCGCCGCCATTTAAGTTTGTGAATATAGTTGTGAAATGGTAGATATTAGTCATTAGTCACTGGTCATTAGTCATTGGTGAAGGAGAAAACCTTCAAATTCCCCCCTTGAGGGGGGCGCAGGGGGGTGTAAGCCATTGAAATAACATCCCCCTAAATCCCCCTTCAAAGGGGGACTTTAAAAGAACAGGCCTTAAGTTAATGACCAATGACAAGTGACTAACGACCGGTGACCAGTGACCAATGACCACTGACCAGTGACAGGAGGAAAAATGACTGACAAGAAGAAAAAGAAGAAGGAAGAACCTGAAAAAAACGAGAAGGGTACCGGCTTTAATTTCGGGATAGGTGGTCTTTTCGAAGGGCTTGGCAATTTAATTGATGCTGCTACCAAGTTAGCTGAAAAAGGTGAGGGGCTTTCCAAAACAGGTGAGATCGATTTTAGCGGCCTTGATAAAATCAAGGGGCTTAAAGATTTAAAGGGCGTTTACGGGATTAATGTCCGAACCATGGCTGACGGCAGAACTTCTGTTAAGCCTTTTGGGAACATAAAGAAAACACCTGAGGGGCCGGTGGTGGAAGAGGTTCGCGAGCCCATGGTGGATGTTTTCGATGAAGCCGATGAGATCCATGTTGTTGCAGAGATGCCGGGAATAGAAAAAAAGGACATCCATTTGGAGATTAAAGGTGACATACTTGATATCAGCGCCGAGGGAAAAAACAGAAAATATCAAAAAGAGATCCTTCTCTCCCGACCTGCAAAAGCCGAGGATATGAACTGGTCATACAAGAACGGGGTGTTGGAGATTAAGATAAAGACCAGTGAACAGTGAACAGTGGTCAGTGGTCAGTGAATGAAATAAAGGTCAAATGAAAGGGTTGGCTTGAAATAATCCCCCAATATCCTCCATTAAATTAAATGGGTTACCTCCCTTAAATTTAAAGGGGGATTATTTCAAATCAGCCCTTTCATTGCGAGATGGAGTATGAATAGAAAAATCAAAGAAAGCAAAACCCTCACCTTAAAAGTAGCAGAGGC
>JBDRPB010000165.1:0-5835 GCA_043809485.1 Pseudomonadota bacterium
TCGCGACCAGTGCGGCGCTGGCGGTGGAAAGAGCGCAGATGACCCGAAATATTATTATGCGCATGATCAGTATGGCGGAACTGAGGGACCCAACGGAAACAGGCGCCCACGTCAACAGGGTGGCTGCTTATTCAGTTGAGTTATATGAAACATGGGCCCGCAAAAAAGATGTTCCCGTTTACCAGATTGAAAGGCAAAGGGATATCCTGAGGATGGCGGCCATGCTGCATGACGTGGGAAAAGTAGCCATCAGCGACCTAATACTAAAAAAGGCAGGGCAACTGTTACCCCATGAGTTTGATATAATGAAAAGCCATACGTACATAGGTGCCAGGCTCTTCAAAAATGCACAATCGGAATTTGATGATATGGCCACTGAGGTGGCCCTTAGCCATCACGAAAAATGGGACGGAACAGGCTATCCCGGGCATATGGACCCCATTTCCGGTAAACCAGTCTCTGGTTTTGAAGGGCCCCACGGAAAGCCTCTACCCAAAAAAGGGGAAGAGATCCCGCTCTTTGGAAGGATAGTGGCAGTGGCTGATGTATATGATGCGCTTTCTTCCCGAAGATCTTATAAGGATCCATGGGACGATGGACGTATTGTTGAAGAAATGCACCGTTGCTCTGGGAATCATTTTGATCCCGAGGTGATAGATGCGTTCTTTTCGTGTTTGGATGTATTAAAGTCCATTGCTGAGCGTTATCCTGACGATAAAAATTAGTCCCTTTCCTTTAAGCCTGTCCCCATTTTCTATTTATAAGCAACTAAAATTAGGAATAATATTAAATAATTACCAATGCTGCTGGTAAGTTTTAAAATAATCCCCTCTCCGAGCCGTAGGCCCTACGAGCCAGAGGCCTCAATCCCCCTTTGCAAAAAAAAGGGGTTATACCAAATTGATATACCCCCCTAAAATTGCATGGTCGGGACGCGGGGATTTGAACCCCGGGCCCCCTGAACCCCATTCAGGTGCGCTTCCAGACTGCGCCACGTCCCGAATTCTGTGCTTCTGATATTATAACACTCAGTCACATTGTCAAGGTCAAAAATGATGAAATTATAAGATTATTGACACGCGATCTTGAATAAGACTATTATGGTTATATTCTTAAAGCTGCTTAAGCTGTCAATTGGAAGGAATACTGGTCATGGAAAACCAAGGAGATATAAAGGCGTTAGTGGTAGAAAAAGACCAGACAGTTGTTGAGTCAATTGAACTGGTCCTTAAAGAAAAATCGTATATTGTAACCAGCTCATCCAACGAGGACGAGGCCCTGGGTCTTTTAAGGAAAACTCCTTACCCACTGGCTATTGTGGGCGATACGAAAGGGACCAGCTCTACGTTTGAAATCATGAGGAAAATTGTAATGACATCACCAATGACTTCTATTATCCTCATTTCCGATCTTCCTACGAAAGAAGTTGACGAAAGAGCTGAAGGCTATGGGATACTTGGACACGTAAACAGGTCAATTCCTTCAAAAGATTTGACTTTACTTATCGAACATTTTGAAAAGATCTCTCAGTCAATTCATCTCCCCAAAACATAGAGTTCTTATCCGGATCAAAACCATGAGCCGCCTGGATTGTATCAGCAACCGGAACACCAACATCATAGCCACCTATGTCAGCGATAGACTGGGAACCCACCATTCGCTATTTGATGGCCTCCCCTACCCTGCCGATGAGTACGCTTCACCAGAAGATTTCTTCCTTAATGAAGATGAGTGGACTACCTATGAAAATTTCAATAGAATTTTCCGGAGGGCCAAGGAGCTGGTCAATGAACCAAATTTCTTCTTTGATTGTGGAGCCTCTTCTGCGAATCTTCGTTCCTGGGGGCGTTTCCATTACTTTGTAAGGGTTTTTGCCACACCAAATGACGGCTTTAATAAGCTCTCTTTCTTCAATAAGAATTTTGCAGACACTAAAGAGATTGAGATCATCTTACCGCCCACCTATGACCGCAACCTGAAAAAAATCAGAACCCTCATAAAAATCGAGTTCCACAGCGATATGGATCCCAACAGGGATTACATGGGCGATCATTACACGAGAGGCATCATCTCGTCCATTCCCACCATCTGGGGGATGCCGCCGGCTTCCATTCGACAGGTCCTGGCACCTTACAATCCCGAGGTCCTATTCAACGAAGAGCCTGCATTCATTCCTTACAGGCTTGATGCCACAATCGAGGCGGACATGATGACCATCAGACACCCGGAGCATGGTCGTCGAACCATTGTAGGGGAAAAAGTCTTTCTCGAATCAGAGGTTGTAAATGGCAATCTGGCCTACCTGGGCAAATACAGCAAGCGGACCCCTAATTATCCACCCGGCGGTATAGATAAGAAAGAAGCCATCCTCATAACAGAGACTGTCCAAATCGACAACCATGCTCTCCTCAACGCAGGAGAAATATTTATGGCCCCCTATTTTATCCTGGATGTCACATACGACCGGGGCTCCCTCTTTCACCGGCTTTCCCAAATCTCTAAGATCCGGGAAAACAACAGTGAATCAGGGAAAGAACTTGTAGAGACAATCGACCAGCTCAGAAGAAGTATGAGGGTCAAAAATGAGGCATGTCTCGTCCTTGAAAAAACCAACACGGAACTGAAAAAGGCAACGGCCAGGCTGGACGAATATGCCCGCGAGCTGGAGCAGAAGGTGGGAGAGCGGACCGCAGAACTCCGCAATGCACAACAGGATTTGCTGCAACTGAACCGCAACCTTGAAGCAAAGGTCAAGGACCAGGTTATACAACTGGAAAAGTATAATGAACTGCGACGCTATCTGTCGCCCAAACTGACAGAAAAGATTCTCACCAGCGGCCATACTTTTGGGACAGAACCACAAAGAAAAATAATGACCGTGGTGTTCACAGATATCAGGAGCTTCTCAAACCTTACAGACAGCCTGGAGCCTGAAGAATTATTTCACCTCCTGGACATGTATCTTTCCGAAATGATCAAGATCGTCCATTATCACGATGGGACACTGAATAAAATCATTGGCGATGGGCTCCTCATTTTTTTCGGTGACCCCATTCCAATGGAGGATCATGCTGAACGGGCAGTGCGGATGGCTATTGATATGCAGAAAAAGGTGGCTGATCTGAAAGACCATTTTCATCAATACGGCCATGAACTTGGTGTAGGTATCGGGATCAATACCGGATTCATGACCGTTGGAAATATCGGCTCTGATATGCACAGGGACTACACGGTCATTGGAAATCAGGTCAATGTGGCATCCCGGCTCGAATCAATAGCTAAACCGGGCCAGATCCTGATAAGCCAGAGGACCTGCAGCAAGGTGAGAAATATTTTTAAAACGGAAGAGATTGGCGAAATAAAGGTTAAGGGAATTCACAACCCGGTCAAGACCCAAAACGTAATCTGGTAATCAGCCGTCGTCTATTGACTATTGTCGATTGACTATTGACTATTGATGATTGGCGACTGGTAATTGAAGGATATGTTTTTTTCAATAGACAATCGACACTAGTCAATAATCAATCTTCTTCCCTAAGGCTCCCCTTACAATTCACGGCCTTTATCTCCCTCACCAGACCTTCCATCGTATAAACGGACTTCTCAAAGACCGTAAAGGCCCTTCCCACTATTCCAACATTCCAATTCCGTCGAAACCCCTAACTTCAATATCAATTGCGGCTCATTTTGTTCCTCGGAAATAACTAAAGTAATCTTATACGGAACGCTATTGAGCCTATGCTCAAAATAATGCTTGACTATTCCATGTGGATAATTATATTATGAGCACAAGCTCATAACGGGAGGTAAAAATGCCGAGGCCGAGAAAGCTTAGATTTGTTCAGGGACGCCCCATTGTTGATGCTTTTGTTCCAAACAGGATGCCCCCATGGGGAAGAGAGGAGGTTATCCTTCCCATAGAGGGCCTTGAGGCGGTCAAACTGAACGATTTTCAAGGGTTAGATCAAGAGACAGCAGCACGAATGATGAATGTCTCACGTCAGACCTTTGGGAGAATCCTGGCTGATGCGAGGGCTATTATTGCTGATGCCCTGGTTATGGGCAAGATCCTTAGAATTGAAGGCGGCCATTTTGATATGCCGCCCAGAGGAAGAGGAAGACACCGTCGGGGTTGGGCTGGCGGATTTTAAAAGAAAGGAGGTGTTTAATATGCCTGGATTTAATAGAACAGGACCCATGGGTGCAGGTCCCATGACCGGAGGAGCTCGGGGGCTTTGCAATCCCTCCGGGACGGCCTATGCCGGGTCGGGTTTAGGTCGAGGACGTGGTTTCAGGGGTTGTTTCGGACCTGGTTTTGGCCAGGGTCGAGGCTACGGGAGAGGCTTCGGCTGGCGCGGAACTTATCCTCCTGCTGCGGGATCGTATGGACCAGACTACAATACCCCTTATGGGAGCCCTTACACCATGAAACCCGAAGATGAGGCTAATATGCTCAAAAGTGAAGCCGCTGCCGTAAAGAGTGAACTTGATGCCATAAACAAACGTATCGAGAAGCTCCAGTCGCAATCTTCGGAATCATAACGAGGGTCCAAATATCCGCCCGGGTCCCCGGTTCGCTGGAGGCCCGGGATACCTTGCGACAGGATGACAGGAATCAATCTCAGCCCTTTGGGGGTATCCCAAGTACTAACCACTTTCACCATTTAGCGCCTGCCTGCCTCATCATGGTTAGCCGTTTTACTCCCCTGATTTGTCTGAAATTTGCCCCCTGGCTGACACATCGAAGAGCAAGGTGAGAATCAACTACTTTTGTTCCAGACAGGGCGTCCACACCATAGTCAAAAAGGATAGGAGAGAGGGGCGCCGTATCGCCCAGCAAGATCACATAGGCACCCGGACTACAGAGCTCAAGCAGGTGATCCATTGTATGGTTCGTTAAGGCAGTACCTGTGATGGCTACAACATCCGCCTGTGGTATCAGATTATCTGCCTCAGTTTCACCGAAATCGCCCTCTTTTGGATTTTTTTCAATAACCCAGACTTCCTTTGAATATTTGCGAACCCTGGGGATGAATGGGAAGTGCCCCACAACAGCTATTCTCTTGCCCTTCCCCTTTTCCATGATCAGTTCAGCGGCATTAAGCTCAATGCATGAGTTCTCATCAATCTCAAGAAGTGAATTGATGGTTGCCATACCGACAGATGCTTCAAGTATACTTTGGGAATAGGCCAGTTGGGCCAGTTCCAGAGGAGTTTTGTCCAACAGGAAACCTGGTTCCTTTACCATCGGAGGCTCCTGGCGGAGGGCGTCTCGCGGCAAGGTCGCGGCCATTCCACAGTTTCGAGTCAAAACGCCGGTATGAAAGATCCCCTGGCGTATATCTTTCACAGTAGCATCAAAATTCAGCGCTAAAATTAAATCATCCAAAATCTTCATGGCCGCTCCAACTCCTCACTGTGGGGCATGAATCTAATGCCCTTTTCAGGCATACAATAGATACATCTCAGATTGCAGCGGTCAGTGACAGAAAGACGCAAATAATTGATGGCTCTGTGGTTGTTATCCAGCAATGGGAAGCCTCCAAGAGATTTTGACGGGGATGAGTCGTGTTATCAGGAGAGGATCAATTCGGCTTCCCTTTTCTGAGCATAACAAAGTGTTTGTCCATGAGGTCGACAGTTTGAATACTACCCTCGATGAACTCCCTTTCCCCGAACAAATTGATGAGCCAAAAGCCTTTGCCCTCGGCCTCAATTCGAGCTACGTCTTTCATAATTTCCTTTTCCTCATTCCCCGAATTCATATACACGGTACTCAAACACATGTCATCCTCCTGTCAAAATGCTTAGCCCTGCCACCTGGAGGGTCGCTAA
>JBDRPB010000166.1:0-9802 GCA_043809485.1 Pseudomonadota bacterium
TATCCCGTTAGCTCCACTGCTTTGGTGTTCACAAATTTCAGGTTCCCGTCTTGAACCATAAGGATAATGTCATTTGAGTTCTCAACGATTTCTCTGTATTTGACCTGGGACTCCCTCAATTGACGCGCCCTCTCTTTGAAATTATTTTCCAGTTGGAAAATTCAATCATAAATGCCTTTTTTGACAGGCCCAAAACAACATAGAATAATTAAGCAGGAATCATGCCGGAATGGCGTAGGGACGAAAAAATTATTATTTCAAATAGTTAAAACGTTTGCAAGGAATTTAGATGGGAAAGCGTATGAGAAAATGACGAGAAGTCTACCCTTGCGTCAAATCCTTGACTGTCTGTCATCCCTGCGAGAGTCTGCCCCGGCAAAGGCGTGTGGGAAAGTCAAATTGACAATACTTATTTGCCACTGCACGAAAAAAAAAGTATAGTATATCGGCATTAACAAAAACCTTAACGCTTCAGACCTGCGCCGTGATAAGACGCGTCAGAGTGCGCCATATAAGAACATAGATTGATAAGACAGAAAGGAGCTCTTATATGCCATCAAAGGTAAACAGTCGTGTGACTCTGCTTCATGGCAGAGTCTTTCAACTAATCAGAGAGAATGTCACATTGACCAACGGTATCACTGTGGATCTTGATGAGGATGAAATGCTCAATGTTCATGAGGTGAAGGTGGACAATGCCATTGAAATGATCCATAAGGGTGTCATCCAGAATGGCAAAACAATTGCCGGGCTCTTCATGGCACTGCATTGGCTGAAAGAAAAAAGATGGGAGTATTGAAACATGTCTAAATCACTTCGAGATCTGCTGACCCAACATCAGGTGGTGGCAAGTGCTCCATGCCGTATTGATGCAGGCGGCACCTGGGACATAAAGGCAATGGCGCTTCCATTTGAGAGGCTAAGGCCAATCACTGTGAACATTGCCCTGAATCTGAGGACCTCAGTGGTTCTATCGCCTTACAAGGACGGTTGGGTGAAGATCTCTTCCGATGGGTTCCTGCGCGGTGAGTCCTTTCCCAGGGACCAATTACCTCTAACTCCTCCATTCGGCCTCTTTTTTGCCGCTGCCTCCTATTTTGATGTCCACGGCATGGCAGTAGAAATCAGGTCTCAATCTCCCGTGAAGTCCGCCCTGGGAGGCTCCAGCACAGCACTTGTGGCCTTGATCAAGGCCCTTTCAAAGGTGGGAAGTGGCAAGAAAATGTCTGCAAAAGAGATCCTACACCTGGCATATCATCTTGAAGATGGCATCAGTGGGGGGAATTGTGGGCTTCAAGATCATGCGGCTGCCGTTTATGGAGGAGTGAGTCAATGGGAATGGCGTTACGGGCAGCGAACTGCGCCTTTTGAAAGGATAGCCCTCCTGGACCGGGAGGGACAAAAGGAACTTTCAAAACACCTGTTGGTGGCGTATAGCGGAGAAAGCCACATCTCGTCCACAACCAACCGCAAATGGATCGAAGATTTTCTTTCTGGCCGCACAAGGTCTGGATGGGTGAAGGTTAACGAAATCGTCTACAATCTGGCTCAAGCCATTAAGGAATTGGACTGGGGCCGGGCTGCCGGTTTCTTACAGGAAGAAATGGCCCTGAGAAGAGAACTGACTCCCGAGGCACTTATACCGATCATCGAAAAAATGGTGGGCCAGGCAGAGCATGCGGGGTGTGGGTCCAGGTTTGCAGGGGCCGGGGCAGGAGGCTCCCTTTGGGCCATTGGAGAAACGGGAGATATCCAGAGGCTAAAAAGGGGTTGGGGAAAGACCCTGGCACCGGTCAAAGAAGCCAGGATTCTTGATTGCGAAGTGGATCCGCATGGGGTTGTGTAAACACTCAGTCCAAAGGCGTTAGGCGCATGGCGAAAAGTGAATCAGTTCTTTTGCTCCTCATAAATCTGGCCAAAGTCCTCTGTCTCAAATATTGGCCTAAATTGTCCAAGAAGGACGTTGGTAACATGTTCTAACATGTAAATATCCCCTCCACGTACGAGGCCCATATCCAGCCCTTTGATGGTCTGCTTTAACTCCTCAAACTGAGAAAGGAATTCCTGATTTTCGTGCTCGTTACCAATGGCTTTATGAACATCTATGATGGTGCCGATGCAGCTCTCGACCCTGAGGCGATATTCGTTCTTTAAATCCATATTTCGCAAACTCACTTAAGCCTTTCCGACCTCCACCATCGTGTCCATGAAAACTTTGTAAAATTTCTCATTGTCCGAAATAGCGTGTTGCATGACAGAAGTTAATCTGTCCAGATCGCCCCCGTTTATTACCATATTGGCACTCATAGCAAAAGCCATCATGTGGTCCATGGTCTTAAATTCATCCGCAACTAAAGCAAGAAAAACGCGCCTCCGAACCGACATGGAGAGATTATTAATGTGCTGGAGGATAGGGCTTTGTGCCAGATCTATTCCGTCGAATCCGTCATACAATAAAACCAGGTTAAAATAATGCAACCGCATCTTGCTTATCGCATCTCTGGTATTTTTGGCCAAAACACACCTGTAACCCAGATCCTCAATGGTCCGCCCTAACTTTTTAATCTGCTGGGCCTCATTCCCCATAACCAGGGCCAACTTTGCGCCTTCTTCGAAAAAATCAAGCGAGGCATCATCGTCCCAATAGTCATTATCAGAATCTGCTTTTTTTATATGGGACCCGGACTTTCCCTCAACCGCAGGAGTCGGATTTTTACGCCTGGGACTGCTGGCATTCAACGTCAGCCTATTCTTGCACTTTGGGCAGCTAACAGTTGCCTGTTGACCTCTGGGGATTTTCTCGTCCGGGATATTTAATCTCGTGTTACATTTCTCACAGATGATGTCCATGTGTTCGGCTCCTTAAATATTGCCCGACCGAAAACTGTTATTTTTCGTTCAGGCACTAAATACATCACTTATTTTTTCCATAATCCATGTCAATGGACAGGTCTTCAATGGAAGTGGTTTTTTCACCTCTTGCAGATTTTATGGAATCTATGACGCGTCCGGTTACTGACCTCCTGGAAGAATAACTCAGGGCTGTTTGTTCGGTAATGAGACCATCCCTGTAAAGCTCTGATATGCACTGGTCAAATGTCATCATCCCAAAGGGCTGACTCCCTTCAATAATCTCATAGAATGTTTTCCCTTCTGCCTCTCCGTGTAAAATGGAATCTTTAACCCTGAGATTGGCCCCCATGATCTCGAAAGCAGCCACGCGGTCGCCACTCACCTTTGGCAACAGACGCTGACAGGCGATCCAACGCAACGTATCCGCAAGTCTGATCCTGATCTGTCTTTCCTCATCCGTGTCAAACATTCCCACGATCCTGTTGATTGTCTGGCCGGCGTCAATGGTATGCACACTGCTAAGCACAAGATGTCCGGTTTCAGCAGCAGAAAGACCAATCTCTACCGTCTCCCTGTCTCTCATCTCACCCACCAGGATCACCTTTGGGGCCTGCCTGAGAGCAGCTCTCAGACCGTTGGCAAAGGCGTCGAAATCCATCCCCAGCTCCCGCTGGTTAAAAGTGGCCTTTTTCTGAGAATGCACATACTCCACCGGATCCTCCAGTGTTACCACATGGACCGACTTTTTCTCGTTGATCTCATTCAATATCGCTGCCAGTGACGTTGTTTTGCCGGTTCCTGTTGCCCCGGTCACCAAAATAATGCCATTTCTTTCCTCAGCCATCTTCGAAAATGCAGGAGGCAGTCCCAGTTCCTCGATTGTGGGAACACGCGTGGCCAACTGTCGCATAACAGTAGAATAACAACCCTTTTGAGAGAAAACGTTAACCCTGAAGCGGGCTTTTCCGGCCAACTGATACGAGGTGTCACATGAGCCCTCAGAAAGAAGCGCCCTGGTCAAACGTCGATCCCGATTGATCAGGTTGAGGGCCAAAATTTCCGTCTGAAAGGGAGTCAGTTGTCGAATAGGAGGGTTTAACGACACCGGCAACAACTCTCCGGCAGATTCCACCTGGAATGGTTTATCCACTGTAATGTTGAGGTCTGATACGTTGTCGTGAGACTCCAACATGGTAGTAAGGATATAATCTATTTGTTGTTTTCGCATGGTCAATTATCTCCTGATTAAAACTCTAACTTCACAGGTCGAATTTCTTTGGGGAATAACCCATCAAACTTCCGTAAAATCGGCCGGTGGATTTTTCATAAAAGGCAAAAACCTGGATTTATCCTCGGCCTTTGTATAGGCATCATCAGGCCTGATAATCCTCTTATCCAGAAGAAGCATTATGGAATCGTCTAAGGTCTGCATGCCATATTTCTTTCCTGTTTGAAGCGTGCCGGGAATTTGAAATGTCTTTCCTTCCCGGATCAGATTCCTTACAGCAGGGGTGCCAATCATAATTTCAACCGCGGCCACCCTGCCCTGCCTGTCAATGCGTTTGAAAAGGGTCTGTGCCACCACAGCCCGAATCCCATCTGCAAGGGTATTCCTCACCTGTTGCTGCTGACTAACGGGAAAAACTTCGATAATGCGATCCACTGTCTTTGCCGCACTGGAAGTATGAACTGTTGCGAAAACAAGGTGCCCTGTTGCTGCGGCTTCGAGAGCTAACGATATTGTTTCAAGATCACGCAACTCTCCCACGAGGATAATATCAGGATCCTCACGCAAGGCACCTCTGAGTGCAGCCGCAAATGAACGGGTGTGCAGGCCCACCTCCCTGTGGTTTATAACAGCTTTGTCACTCTTATGGACAAATTCAATAGGATCTTCAACGGTGATAATATGGTCTTTACGGGTCCGGTTAGCTTCGTGAATGATCGCGGCGAGTGTGGTCGACTTTCCGCTGCCCGTAGGACCGGTGACCAGAACCAATCCTCTCGGCAGGGTAGCAAGTCGCTTAATGACCTTTGGAAGGCCCAAATCATCACACGTTAGGATAATTGAAGGTATTTCTCTAAAAACAGCACCCACACCCTTTCTCTGTTGGAAAAAGTTGGCACGGTACCGGGCCAGCCCGGGGATTTCATAAGCAAAATCCACATCTCCTGTCTCTTCAAAGACCTTAATTTTATCTTCGGCAACAATTTCGTACAACATTGCTTTTAGGCTATCGTTATCAAGTTGTTTATATTTCACTCTCTCCAGATCACCCCGGATCCGGAGCACAGGCTGCTGGCCGGCCACCAGATGCAGGTCAGATGCCCCCTGTTCATTCATGAGCTTAAAAAAAGCGTCTATTTGTGCCATACATTCCTCCCTGAGATATCAAGTGTAATCGTTTAGCTTTTGACAGATTATCCCCGCCTGTGGTGGTATTACCTTGATATAAGAAAGGCTCTTTATGCCCTTCCAATTATTTATCCTTTTCGGGTAATCTCAGATTGGTGGAGAAATAGTCTAATCTGTGTGGAGTATTATACACAGGTGCGGGTCCCATTCAATAATAAAATTTGGTGCATAGTGAAAAGCTGTGTGCACACACCTTGTATATCGGCAATTAATTGCCAGAACTTTAACAAAATAACAATTATAGTTTCGGATTCAAAATACTTTCCCCGGGTCTCAATTTGCGAACGTCAGGGACCAATAAAAACCCGGTATAAGAGCAGCAATTCTAATTATGTCCTGCATTAGCAAGGTCTAAGGATCACAATGAGAATTGCTGGTATAAGAGACTGTAGCTTGTCAAAAGGAGGGATTTTAGCTATCATATTTCCATTGGAACAATCTTCATTTTAGGGGGTGTCATTTTGGGCGCTGGAACGGTGGTATTTGAGAGGAATCAGTGGACATGGACAAGGTATCCGGCTTGATAGAAGTTGACCTGTTTCCTGAAGAGGTTGATAGTTTAGAGCACCCTGAAGTCCTCCGCTTAAGAGCACTTCTGGAGGATGTGGCTTTAGAATATCATTGCCGCCTGCTTTTTTTTGAGATCGAACGCGGAACTGTTAGCTTTTCATTTGACAGTGATGAATTAATGGCAGGAATATTAAAGATTTTATAAGATGACAGCTAAAGTCAACCTTGATCATATTACAATCATCCTCGTGCAGGCCCAGATTCCGGAAAACATCGGTTCAGTAGCCCGCGCCATGAATAACATGGGGCTCAGAAGGCTCACCCTGGTGAATCCCAATAATTATGACCTCTCCCGTGTGCTCAAAACCGCCACCGGCAGCTCAGTTGATGTGGTAGAAGAGATGGAGGTTTTCGAAGATCTTAAAGAAGCATTGGGACCTCACCAATACGTTGTGGGAACCACTGCCCGTACAGGTTCACTCCGCCCGGCCATGACTCACCCCCGTCGCCTGGCCGGGGACCTTATCCGGATCTCGCAAAATAACCGGGTAGCAATCCTTTTCGGTCCCGAAGATCGTGGACTTTCAAATGAACATCTCCGATACTGCCATACACTGGCCACAATCCCAACAGCACGCTTTTCTTCACTGAATCTGGCACAGGCAGTGATGATTGTCTGCTATGAAATCTTCTTAGTTAACCATGAAAAAATACCCGAAGCCCTGCCTCGTCTCGCCAATAAATTTGAACTTGAGGGCATGTATGAACATGTTAAGGATGTATTGATGAAAATCGGGTTCATTGATCCTCAGAACCCTGAGCACTGGATGCTTAATATTCGACGTTTCCTGTCTCGACTCCCTTTAAGGGCCAGAGAAGCCCGGATAATCAGAGGAGTGTGCCGCCAGATTGACTGGTACACTGAACAGTTGGAAAAACTAAGGAAAGATAACATGGAGACATGAAAAGTAACCACTCAGGTTCAGGGGTTCACGGTTCAAGGTTAACTGATGAAAAATGCGACCCCGCCGCAGGCGAAATCCCGCTTTCAGTCCCGCTTTTAGCGGGAAACTGTGAACCTGACAACCTGAATATTACATATCATCTTTAGTACCTTCAATGAAAAAACGCCATTTACAAAACATATCCACAGGATGAGGGTCGGGAGGAGCGAAAAGGCATTCGACCTGAATACGATCGTCTACTGCCCGAGCAAAGTTTGTAAATTCCCCACGGTGCATCTCCTTACACACAAACTCGCTTAGGCCTCGCTTGAGCCTTGCCTCCTGCGTGGGACAGGATGGTACAGAAATGATGACTTCATCACCAGATTCATGAATCTCATATCCCACAAGGATACACCAGGGGAAAAGTCTGAGGGCCTTTACAAAACCCTTTAGGCCTGTTTCCTCGATTTTAAATCGAGAGACCAGGTCTTTACCGGCCATGCCGGCCACACGGTCCCACACCCTCTCATTGATTCGTTCAGCGGTTGGCTGGTCAAAGCGCTCTCCCACATAGATAAACCAGAACGCATCCACCACTCTGTAGTGCCAGAGAAGAAACTTGATATATTCCCGGAGTTCAGGCGCTTTCATATTATTAAAAATTTCAAAATCCATTTATTCCCCCTTTTTTTCAAATATTTTTGTGAAGTGGCTATATTTCGCTCCGCGAAACAGTCCGGCGCTTGTGTTTTATATCGCTGCGGCGACGCTTCGTCTCCAGCCGTCTCCTTTTCGATGCGAGTGTCGGCTTTGTCCTGCGCCGGGGTTTGGGTTTTTCAGCAGCCTTACGGATCAGCTCCACCAGCCGACCAATCGAATCCTGACGGTTTCGCTCCTGAGTACGGAACCGACGGGCGTCGATAATCAATACGCCATCTTCGGTGATACGTCTGCCAGCCAGGCGGACCAGACGCTTGCGAACATCATCGGGCAAAGACATGGAGTTAACCACGTCAAAGCGGAGCTTCACGGCCGTGGCCACCTTATTGACGTTCTGGCCGCCTGGTCCCGAGGAGCGAACAAACTCCTGTTGGATCTCACGCTCACCAATACTAATATTTCGTGTAATATAGATCATCCGCAATAGCTTGGCAATTTAGACAGGATAAACAGGATTAACAGGATTTTTATTGAACCCTGTTGATCTCTTGTTTTTGATCCTTATTTTTCGTTTTACTTCAACTGTGCTGCGGATCTTCCCGCAATCCAACCAGTTGAAAATGCAGCCTGCAGGTTATAGCCGCCAGTGTCAGCGTCTACGTCCAGCACCTCCCCCGCAAAATAGAGGTGCTCCACAATACGTGAGGCCATGGTTCGCGGTTCAACTTCTCGCGTATTCACCCCACCGGCTGTGACGACCGCCTCGTTGAAAGGGCGGTAGGCGTTAACTTGCAGACGAAAGTCTTTTAGCCACATCCGCAGTCGCTTACGTTCCATTGTCGTGATCTGGTGCCCAACCTTGCCATGGAAAATGTCTACCAGGTCCATGCAAACCGGGATCATCTTTCGGGGTAATAATTCTTTGAGGAGTGTTTGAAAATGCTGCTTCCCATGTGCATCCAGTTCCCGCAAAAGCCGCGCGTCCAGTTTTCCATGGTCGAGGGCTGGCTTAAGATCAATTGAAAGCTCTACTTTCTGCCCCAGGCGCAATGCGTCCACAACCTGCCTGCTCAGGGAGAGAATTGCAGGCCCGGAAACGCCAAAGTGTGTAAAAACCATTTCCCCGAACCCTTGTCCCCGTTTTTTTCCATCAACCCTTACCTGAACCTTCACATTGCGCAGGCTCAACCCTTGCAACCTTTGGGCAATGTCGCCGCGCGTTTCCAGAGGAACCAATGCCGGCCGGATCTGGACTATGCTGTGTCCGGCCAATTCGGCCAGTTGATAACCATCTCCGGTTGACCCTGTCTCAGGGTAAGACGCACCGCCAGTAGCAATAATCACAGCATCAGCATGATAAATCTGCCCGCAGGAAGGCCTGATTGCCGAGGCTTCCCTCATACGGGAAACTGCCCTATACACTTTCACGCCTGTCACCTTTTTCTCTTCGACATTCAACCGTTCCACTGTCGATCCGTTCCTTAGTTTCACACCACATTCGCCAATCCATTGTACCAGCGCATCCACCACATCCTGTGCCCGACCACTGGCCGGGAAAACCCGACCACCTCTCTCGGTCACTGTAGGAACCCCAAGCTCTTCAAAAAAGGCCAATAGCTCTGAGGTCAAAAATTGAGAAAAGGCCTGACGCAGGAACCGCCCATTGGGCCTGAAGTGCTCGATGAACTGGGACAAGGGCGCTATATTTGTCAGGTTGCAACGCCCCTTGCCCGTGATACGCAGCTTGCGCCCAGGGCGATCCATCTTTTCAAGAAGCAGGGTTTCGGCTCCAAGTTTGGCGGCCTGTCCAGCCGCAATCAGGCCAGCAGGACCGCCTCCGATCACTATTACCCGGGGTTTACTCATATGCCCTCATTGCGCATTTTTCCTTGTATATGAATCCATTTGTATAAGCGCGTTACCAATAAACCATGGCGTCCTCAAATATCTTTGTCAATTCCTCCGGCCCTACAGGACGGGGAGATAATTTGACCACACGGTGCTGGGGAAGGGTTCCCTCCACAAGTCGAGGGATATCCTCCCGGCTGTAACCGATGGCGCTCAGCCCGTTTGGGATGTTGAGGCGTTTCATAATCTGGATAACCCGATCGGCTAATATGCTGCCGGCATCTTCCAGCCTGGCTCCAGATACATCTGCCCCCAGGGCCTCAGCCGCCTGGAGGTGTCTTTCGGTACAGGCAGGCCCTGTAAAGCGGAAGGCAGCCGGGGCGTTTAGAACAACCGCCATACCGTGGGGTACCAGGGGATGGTCATCCGGATAGCCCTCTGCCCGGTATTCCCGTACCATACCCGAAACCGGGTACGACATGCCGTGGGGAAGGGTAACCCCGGCGTTCCCGAAACCAACCCCTGCGAAGGATGCGGCGAGCAACATCATGCCACGGGCCTCATCGTC
>JBDRPB010000167.1:0-3153 GCA_043809485.1 Pseudomonadota bacterium
AGATATCACAGCCCAGGATATAATTAAACGCCAGCCTGCCCTCCTGGGTGATATTTTTGGATATCCGGTGAAGCCTTTTGGATAGAACCCGGGTATTGTATTCCCGATCCTCGTTGTCCGCGATAGCCTGGACAATTTCCCGAATGGATTTGGTTGCCTTTACAGGAGGTTCGGCGGTAATACCGGTTGTCTTGCGGAAGAAATTCAGAAGGCTGCCGTTGAAGCAGTCAAAGACCGTAAAATGGGTTTTGTGGATTTCCGGACAACGCCGGGTGCCCCGTCCCATCATCTGTTCAAAGAGGATTCTTGACTTTACCGGGCGCAAGAAAACAATATTTTCTATCCTGCGCACATCCACCCCCGTGGATAACATATCCACCGTGACCACAATGCCCGGGTTTATGCGGTTGCGGAATTCACGTATTTTTTGCAAGGGTCTGTCCACTGAAGGGCTGCCGGTTATTTTCTGCACAAAATCATTCCCTCGATTGAATTCCTCCCTCAGAATTTGAACCAGGAGATCGCAATGGGATATATGGGAAATATCGTTCTGAGCAAAGATTAAAGTTTTTGGAAAATGCCCGAGCTGCTCCTCCTGATCTAAGATATATTTTTTAATTTCCAGGATGATCTTCCTGTTCCGATCCGGGGCGGTCCAATCAATTTCCGTGGTGGGGGCAGGAAGTTCCCTTTCATCTTCCAGGGTTTCGAAGGCGAGCTGGCCGGTTTGGGTATTTATAAGACCAATCTCTTCCCCCTCCTGCAGGAAAACCCCCCGCAAGGTAATATCTGATTGGATGGCCACAGCATCATAATCCACCAGGTACCCTTCACGCACGGCCCGCTCGTAATCGTATGGGTAGACAATTTTCCTGAAGAAAGCGATGGTATGAGCCGCGGGTGTGGCGGTCAAGCCGATTTTAATCCCGTCAAAATGATTCAGGACTTCCCGCCATTTGCTTTCTTCCTGGGCGGTATATCCCCGGTGACACTCGTCGGCAATGATTAGATCGAAAGCATGGATGGGAATATCCAGCCTTGAGGCATCGGCGTCTTCATCCTGATCCCCTGACAAGTCTGAAAACATGCCTTCCTGGCCGAACAGATTGATGCGCATGCGCTGAATGGTTGAGACATAAACAAAGCTATCTCGACTGCTCGGGTTGGTTAGATACTCTGCGGGGAGGATTTTAAGATTAAATTTCATATTCTCATCCAGGTCTTCTCTCCGAATCCGCTGGCTGTAAACTTCATGACACTGATCAAACTTTAAACCCGGTTCAGCTTCAAAACTGGCCATTTCCGTAACCACCTGGGCCGCCAGGGCTCTTCGATCTACCAGGAACAAGATGCGTTTGGCATAACCGGCTTTCATCAAACGGTAGATCAAATTTACGATGGTGAAGGTCTTCCCCGTGCCCGTGGCCATGGCTACCAGCATAAGGCGCCTTCGCTCCAATATAGCCTGTTCTATGGCCTTTATGGCTTCGATTTGAAAAGGCCATAAGTATTTATCATCTATTTCATGCTCTTTAAGCCGCTCCTCGGCTGCGGCTACATTTTTATTCAACATTTCCATAAGGGCCTGAGGGGTGTGAAAGGCGGCAATTTCCCTCGAAAGGCTGAGCGGGTCTCTCAAATCCTGAAACCAGATTATTTTCCCATTGGTTGAATAGACAAAAGGAAGATGATAGTCGCCAAAGGAGCATGAGCCTCCTGAAAAACCCCGGGCATATCTTTTGGCTTGTTGCAGGACATTCTGCGGCCCGATTTTTACTTTTTTCCCCTCAACGCAAGCAATCGCCCTACCTTTGTAAAACAGCACATAATCGGCCGGGCCTGTATCCGTTGGGTATTCTTCAACGGAGCAATGGTCATACTGCATGCCTGGTTGAAATCGGACAATGGGACGCCATCCAGCCTGTTTAAGGGCTTTATCTATGCAATCCTGCCTGGTCTTTGCCTCGTTAAAGTCAGGATCATACATGAATATTGCCCCAAGTTGAAAGGTTACAATATCTTCTCTTCAACCATGCTCAAGATTTTATCTTTGGATACAATAACGTGGTCGAGAATTCGGATGCCAAGCGTTTCAGCAGCGCTTTTAAGTTCTTTGGTTATTGTTTTGTCATCCTGGCTGGGCGTAGGATCTCCGTTGGGATGGTTGTGCACCAAGATAATTGACACGGCGGATTCTCGAATCGCCGGTTTAAAGACTTCACGGGGGTGGGCCAGGCATTGACTTAAAAGGCCTATCGTAACCTGTTCGGATTTTATGACCTTATGTTTTTCGTCCAGCAAAACCACATGAAATTCCTCTTGCTTGGCTTCCCGGGCCAGCCTCATAAAATGCTGTCTACAGTATGCCAGGGCATCAGAGGTATTCCTAATTTTATGGCCCACCGCTAAATCGGCCTGACGTTGATTTGCCAATTTTTTGCCAAGCTCAAGGGCGGCCATAATCTGACAATAGGCAGTTTCTCCTATGGCTTTGCTGATTTGTTTGAGCTCTCCTCTGGCCTGCAAGGATAGTTTTTCAAGGTCATTCCCAAAAAGCGCCGCCAGTTTCTCACCGGCCTGCATGGCAGATTCACCTTGAAGACCTGAACGGATCAGGATTGCTAAAAGCTCTGAAATTTTTAGCCCCGAGGCCCCAACTTTAAGAAGGCGTTCTCTGGGGCGATCAATGGCGGGGGACCTCTTTACCGTAGCAGTGATAACTCGATGATCGATCCACTTTTCAGCATTAAACCCATCTTTTTTAACTGACCACGAATAATGAGGATTTGTCTTGGCCCCCCCCTTCATTAAATAACCATCCCGCACCAATTGACCGATAACGCGGCCTATAAAAACTGTTTTTTCACCCGGCAGGGATTCATAAATTATGGATTTATTAAAGGAATCTTTTTTAAGTAATAGACCAATCAATTCCTGATATCTGGAAAAACGTTCTGCTTCTGTTTTGGTTTTTCCCATCAGAATATATTCTCTCGCCCAACCGGAATCGAGGACCGTTTATAAGACGGGATTCCCTATTCCCCCTTATACCACTCCCGGTAGATCTGCATCTCTATTTCACCAAAGAACGTCTCATACTGTTCTTTGCCCATAAGCTTCTTGGGTTTCCAGCCGGAAGGGCTTGAGTCTTTC
>JBDRPB010000168.1:0-4157 GCA_043809485.1 Pseudomonadota bacterium
TCGGTGCTGCGGGGATCTCACGAGAAGATATAGAAAAGATCGGCGGCACGGGAAGTGGGAGCAATTCCATAAAGATGGCCGATGTTCTGATTAACGATATCAAGGCCATGGGCAAGGGAGCGCACTATTTTTTCTCAAACGCTCGGACGGTTGCCGATGTGGGAGCGGAAGAGGGCCGTGCGGCCAAATTAGATGAAAAGGGCAATCCGGTGGACTTTGCGATTAACGAGAAGTGTGCGGCGGGTGCGGGAGTATTTATTGAGGCCATGGGCCGAGCGCTTGAAACGCCGCTTGAGGAGATGGGGCCGCTAGCGTTAAAATCGGATAAAAAGATACCGATGAATGCGCAGTGTGCGATATTTGCCGAATCTGAAGTGGTAGGATTGATCCATGGGAAGACGGAGAAACAGGATATCAGCAAGGCGATACATGATGCAATGGCGAGCCGAATTGTATCGATGATCCGTCGGATCGGGGTGAATGAAGACGTGGTGATGTTAGGTGGCGTAGGATATAACCCGGGGTTTGTAGAAGCCATGCGTCGTGAGCTGAACCTTGAAAAGCTTTATGTTCCTGAGAATCCGGAATATGGGCAAGCCGTAGGGGCAGCGGTAGTGGCTGGCGAAGAAGGTTAAATCCGCAAGGAAAAGAAGAGTTGGAGGAGAAAAAGATGTCCGAAGAAAAGAAACAAGAATTCTGGAGATGGACAGAATCCAACTGGAGGAATCCTGATATAAAATGGGAAGAGGCAAAATTTATCACAGCAGGTATTGATGTTGGTTCTGTCAGCTCTCAGGCGTGCATTATGGCGGACGGGCAGATATTTGCCTATGCAAACATGCGGACCGGGTCCGACATCCCCGACAGTGCACGCAATGCCCTGAATTTTGCCTTAGAGGCCACGGATATGCCGGAGGACCGGATGGATTACTGTATCGGTACCGGTTACGGCCGGGTAAACGTCCCTTTTGCAGATCGGTCCATTACCGAGATCGCCTGCCATGCCAGGGGTGCCAATTTTATCTATGGCCCGGAAGTGCGAACGGTCTTAGATGTGGGCGGACAGGACATAAAGGCGATTCAGTGTGACGAAAAGGGTAGGGTAACCAACTTCCTGATGAACGACAAGTGCGCCGCAGGCACAGGGCGGGGCATGGAGGTTTTTTCAGATCTCTTAGGCGTATCCATTAACGAAGTGGGCGATCGATCTTTTCAATACGAAGGCGAAGAGCCAGAGGCCGTGTCGAGTACCTGCGTGGTCTATGCCAAGTCAGAGGCCACAGGACTTTTGAGAAAAGGCTGGACCACAGAAGAGGTGCTTGCGGTATACTGCAAGGCAATGGCAGAGCGCATCTATTCCCTCGTGGAAAGGCTTGGGGTGAACCCTGAGTTTGCCATTACAGGCGGGATGGCCAAAAACCGTGGTGTGATTGATCGGTTAATGCCTTTTGTTGGTCTCAAGGCCATGAAGACAACGTGGGATACCCAGATAGCTGGTGCTGTTGGTGCCGCTCTTTTCGGACATGCATTTTGTAAGAGGGGAAAGGGAAGAAAGAAATAAGTCAGAGGACAGAGATCAGAACACAGAAGTCAGAGATCGGAAAAGCGGAAGGTTAATAGAGCAGACAATTGAAAATACCGTATCGGAAGTCGAATTCCGACTTTTACACGGAGGTGGAATGATGTTAGCCAACTACGGATATAAGGACGCTTCTGGTGATTTTTTTATCACCATCCTGGTAAGATAAAATCGTTTATGAAATGGACCAGATAAAACTGACAATAGACGGGCAGGAAATAGAAGCGCAGGCTGGCACAACCATCCTGGAGGCTGCCAGAGGGGTGGACATATATATACCAAGCCTTTGTTCTCATCCGGATCTTCCCCAGGCTGAAGGAATTCAGGCGGCAAAGGTGATATACCAGGGTGAACGTAAGATTGAAAACGCCATGCCCGAGGAAGCAGGAAAAGGCTGTGGCCTTTGTGTGGTGGAGGTTGAGGGTGAGACAGATCTGGTCAAGTCCTGCTCGACCGAAGTCCGGGAAGGCATGGTAGTTATCACCGACAATGATCGGATCAAGGCCGAGCGCCAGGAAAATTTAATCCCTATACTTACTCGTCATCGTCATGCCTGCCTGACCTGTGCCCAACAGGAAGGTTGCAGCCGGAGCCAATGCTCCTCTAATGTTCCGGAAAACGAAAGATGCTGCACACTGTTTGGCCACTGTGAACTCCAGAATGTGGCCAACTACGTGGGTATCTCTCCTACAACACCAAAATGGGTGCCCACCGATCTTCCCATACTTGAAAACCATGCCCTGTTTATAAGGGACTATAATCTTTGTATCGGTTGCACAAGGTGCATACGCGCATGCCGCGATCTCAGGGGAATCGAGGCCATGGGCTTTGTGTATGATGAAAAGGGACAGGTCCAGGTGGGGACACTTGGCCCTACGCTTGAGGATTCCGGGTGTAAATTCTGCACGGCCTGTGTTGAGGTCTGCCCTACGGGCGCTCTGATGGATAAATCCGTGCGACCGGGTAAGAAGGAAGAAGATATTGTCCCATGCAAAGAGGCCTGTCCTGCCCATATTGATGTTCCAGGGTACTTGAGATTGATCGCCCAGGGCAAAAGGGACGAGGCAAATGCAGTAATCAGGGAAAAAGTGCCTTTGCCTGGAATTCTTGGCAGGGTATGCATTCATCCCTGTGAAGATGTATGCCGGAGGGGAGAAGTAAATGGGCCCGTATCTATCTGTGCTCTCAAGAGACATGCCGCTGACGGCGAAAAGGGGCTGTGGAAGAAAAATGCAAAGGCAGGGAATGATACCGGGAAAAAAGTAGCGATTGTTGGCGCTGGGCCTGCCGGTTTAACAGCGGCCTTTTATCTCAGGAAGCAGGGGTATGCAGTTACAATTTTTGACGGCCATGCCGAGCCTGGAGGTATGATGCGTTATGGCATCCCTTCCTACCGCCTTCCTAAGGATATTCTGGATAAGGAAATTAATGAAATCCTGGACCTTGGAGTTGAATTTAGACCCAATCAGACCCTGGGCAGGAATGTTACCCTGGACCAGATCAAGAATGACGGATTTGATGCTGTATTTCTGGGTGTTGGGGCTCAACTGAGCCGGCGTATCCCGCTGGAAGGATCTGATCTGCCCGATGTTTTATGGGGCGTTGATTTTCTAAGACAGGTTGCGGAAGGAGAGGATATTCATCTCAAAAACAGGGTTATCGTGGTTGGAGGCGGCAATGTGGCGGTTGACGTGGCCCTTAGCGCAATGAGATGCGGAGCCAATGATGTGACCATGGTTTGTCTTGAGGGCAGGGAGGAGATGCCTGCCCACGAATGGGAGATCCAGGGCGTATTAGACGAAGGTGTCCGTTTGCTGACTTCATGGGGACCGCACAAAATCCTGTGCGAAAATGGTCAAATCACGGGTATGGAGCTGGTTCATTGTGTGTCGGTATTTGATGACCAGTGCATTTTCAATCCCTCTTTTGACGATGCAAAGGAGAAGATAGAAGGAGATCAGGTTGTTTTGGCCATAGGCCAGGCGTCTGACCTGACATTCCTGGCAGATGACAGCCAAATTACTGTGGACCGGGGCCTTATTGTGGTAGACGAAGACACACTTGGGACTGGCATGAAAGGGGTCTATGCCGGTGGTGATGTGGCAGCAGTGCCAGGCGCTATTATTCATGCTATTGCTGCCGGGCGAAAGGCAGCATCATCCATAGACGAGGCCCTGGGAGGCACAGGAGACATCGAGGAAGTACTGTTTGAAAGGGACGCTCCTGATCAGCACATAGGCCGGGATGAGGGCTTTGCTTCATGGCCGCGTGAAAAGATCCCTGAACTTGAATTGAAGGCAAGACGCCAGGGATTTCAGGAAGTGGTTTTAGGATACGAAGAGGAACAGGCAATAAAGGAGGCCAGGCGTTGTCTCCAATGCGATTTACGCCTATATCTTGAAAGTAACCCTTCTCCCCCTGAAAAAATACTGGCCTTCAATGAGGAAAATATAAACCAGGTGCCTGAAGACGAGGGAGTATTTCAACTCTATGATGATGAAAAAAAGGTCATTTCCATAAAAGGGACCGGTACTCTGCGTCAGAGTCTGCTCGAAGCACTGGAAGATTATGAAAACGC
>JBDRPB010000169.1:0-3015 GCA_043809485.1 Pseudomonadota bacterium
AGCATCAAGGAGACCCATTACCCTGAAGAGGCCCTCAAGGCTAGAACAGAGCTGCCAAGTCAGATTGTTGGATCAACAAAGAACTACTGTAAACAGGGGGGTGCCGGTATCTCATGGCCCGGCACGTTCACTCCTGCAAACAAATGGGCTCCAGTGTACACCAAGTGGAAAGAGATACTCATTGGGCACAACCTGTCCCCTTCAGTCCGAATGAGCATGTACAGAGGCGTGCACTACGGCATGCTAAGGGCCATGATTCCTTTTAATAAGCAGAGCCCGGAGGAGACTGAGAATGCCAGACAGGCCATTGTTGAATGCCTGAGGGCAGACCTTGATATTGGAGGAATGCCCTATAAGCCGCCAGTCGATTTTGCTATCGAAATCAATGCGCGGGCACATCCTGGCTATCTTATGCTTTTGAAGAAACTAAAGGATCTGCTAGATCCTAATGACATCATGAATCCTGGAAAGCTTGGGATATAGCTCCGTGTCAAATCTCATTACTATCTGGAGGTCATTATGAACTGGGATATATCTGAACTCAAAGAGTTGGAAGAAAAGATATGGCGATGTACCGCTTGCGGCACCTGCAAAGTAGCGTATGATTTCGGCCCTCCTCCCAGAAGCGGGGAGATTTGCCCTGCAGGTGCTGAATTCGGTTTCGAAGGCTTTTTGGCGGCCAAAGGCAAGATCGCTTTTGCGAGGGGATTGCTCAGCGGTGAGCTTGCATGGGACGATGATCTTCTGGATGCAGTGTACAAGTGCACTGTATGCGCAGGTTGCCAAAGCCAGTGTCAGTTGGATCATAAGCCTTTTATACCTGACATCATAGAAGCAATGAGGCGAAAGGCCGTTCAAGACGGTGCTGGCCCTATGCCTCCTCACAAGGCCCTTATCCAATCCATGAAGAGTTACGACAACCCCTACCAGGGTCCGAGGAGGGTGAGAACCGATTGGACGAGGCCTTTCAAAAAAGCGAAAAATCCTATTAAGGACATCAATAAAGAACCTGCCCCCATCTTATTCTATGTTGGATGTACCGGGGCCTTCAATCAACAGGCACGATCAATTCCCACAGCCACCGCATCCCTTTTTAAGAAGCTTGGCCTTGACTTTGGTATCCTGGGTGAAAATGAAGTCTGTTGCGGTTCAACGGCAATGAGGATTGGTGATGCAGAAGAATTCAAGCGAATAGCTGAATCAAACCTGCAGACATTTAAAAAACTCCACGAAGAAAAAGGGGTTGACACCATCGTGACCTCATGCGCAGGGTGTTACAGGGCAATAAAGAAAGACTATTCCCTCTCTTCAGATTATGACAAGCTGATGGATGGAATTAAGGTCATCCACACTGCTGAATACCTTTATGACCTTTACAAAGAAGGAAACCTTAAATTGTCAGGGAAACTCCCCTGGAAGGTGACCTACCACGATCCTTGCCATACCGGCCGGCACCTCAATAGATTCAAGATCGACGAGGATGGTTCCCAGCTCTGGAAAGGCGCCTATCTTGAGATGAATGAAGAGGAATGCCTCTATGACCAACCGAGAGAACTTCTCAATGCAATTCCCGGTATTGAGTTCACGGAAATGCAAAGGATCAGGGCCAATGCCTATTGCTGTGGCGGCGGTGGAGGTGTTATGACCGGGTACGGCGAGTGGGCTACTAAGAATGCAGGCGATAGGATACAGGAAGGAGCAGAAACAGGTGCAGACCACATGGTTTCCATCTGTCCATTCTGCCATTACAATCTAACACAGGGGGCCCAAAGGATCGGGGCCGCCATGAAGGTCCATGATCTTATAGAACTTATAGATAAGGTAGTGGAGAGTCCTTCCGGAAATTAACCCTTATACCGGCCAGGAATGGAGGTGTAATGGAAACAGGGCCAGGGCATTTCCGGCAAATGTCCCTTTAACCCCAAGAGGAGGATGATTATGGAAGAGAGAAAAAAAGAGTCTAAAAAGTCGCAAGGCGTCCTCACCAGAGAGGTGAGCCGGCGGGATTTTCTTAAAACCACTACCCTGGGAGCAGCGGGATTGACCCTCAGTTCCTGGGCCCCTGTGCCTTTCACTTACGGAGCCGAACCACCCATTAAAATTGGGATGTTTAACGAATATACCGTTTTTGCTACGGAATATGGATACTGGATGGGGAAGGTGGGCAAGGCAGCCATAGCCAAGATGAATGCCGAGGGTGGCATTGCAGGCCGAAAAATTGAATTGTTCAATTATGACACGAAGTGCAAGCCAGCCTGGGCAGCAAGCATGTTCAAAAAAATGATTTTAGAGGACAAGGTAGATATGATCATGGGATCGATCCACTCAGGAGTCCATAAGGCCTGTTTTCCTCTTGCTGAACAATACAAAATTCCATTCTTTAGCGGGGGTGCCATGACCTATGAGTTCACCGGAAAGGACGCCATTCCCTACTATATTCGTAACCATTCCCATGCGAGGTCGCAAGCTTTGGCGGGTTGGAAATGGGGCTTTGATAATCTGGGCAAGAAATGGACTTTCTTAGTTGCTGATTATTCTTGGGGTCACTCCATGGCAAGAGAATTTGGAAGCCGTATCAGGGCAGCGGGTGGGAAAACTCAGGAGATCCGTGCTCCCTTTGCCACCGCGGACTTTGTTCCTTTTTTGCAGAAAGTGGATCCCGACACGGAGGTTTTGTTCACCGTGTTCCTGGGTACAGCTTCCTTAGGGGTCTTAAGACAGACCGTCGAGCTGGGACTTCATAAGCGGCTAAATAGATTTACTGTGATTTGCACTACGGAAGGCATCGGCCAGGAGGTTGTTGGAAAGGAATCAGCAGGGGCCTACTATATCGAATACCATCCCCGACACCTCGATCAGGTTCCTAAAGAATTACAAGCTTATGAAAAAGCCTATCGGCAGGCCTGCGGGGTGGACGATGACGGAAAAGAGGTTGGGAATCCAAAGATCACCATTGCAGGCTCCCATATGTGGTCCATGTGGGTGTATCCCTATATGATCAAGCTAGGTATCGAG
>JBDRPB010000170.1:0-8932 GCA_043809485.1 Pseudomonadota bacterium
TTACTTGAAAAGAACTTTCTGCTGCAGTTCATCAGCACCTGCAAATAAAAGAACGTTCCATTCTTATCGGTTAAACTATGATTATTACGACGAGTGGTGGTAGGGCATTTGACACGCAAAAAGACCTGACAGCACCTGAACGTCATGTGCTCCAGAAATTGTTTGCCTGGCAAGACATGGCTGACAGCGTTGAGCAATTTAGAGAAAAAAAAGAGGAGGCGCTTCAAAAAGGATGGAACAATTCAGGTCCCATAAGAGCAAGTGTTGCTTTAAAATTGATAGTTAAGCATATGGAAAACAAGGTAGTCGACCGGCTTAAGAAAAAAGCCTAATAGCTGAGCCTAAGTTCTTTGTAGGATGGGTTGAGTGGCAAAAATAATGTGGGTTTCGCTTTTTCAACCTTATTTTGCTTACTTCCCATAATATGCCAGCTATGTGTAATAAACGAAACCCATTGGATTAAGACCGCTTAACCCACACTACAAAATAAAAAATTTGAATGAGTTACGTCTAACCGCACAGGTCGAAATTTTTGCGGCTATACAAAATTATTAGGAAAACCATTTGACTGTAAAGACCCAAAAATCAGAAGAAGAAAACAAGCCTGACGAACCGCTAAAAATTGTTCGCGGCGAGCTGGCCGACATACCGCTTAATGTGGCCTTTGTGGGTGGCGGAAAAGCCTGTCATGACCTTCTGCAAATCCTGGATAAGGAACGTCTGTCAAGGCTTAAAATGAAAATTCTGGGCGTGGCGGATGTAAACCCCCTTGCGCCAGGCCTGACTTATGCAAAAAAGCATAACCTCTTCACAACCAGCAATTTCCAGGACCTTTACAGCCTAAAAGAATTGAATCTCCTTATCGAACTGACTGGATCATTAAAAGCCAGGGAATCGATTCTTCGGACAAAACCTGTGGGCATCTCCATAGTTGACTACAGAGGAGCAAGATTCCTATGGGATTTGATCCAGATGGAGATCGAAAAGACCGACATAGAAAAAAAACGTCAGGAACATGAGGAAAAAGAAAGAAAGTATACTCAAATTATACTGGATTCGCTTCCTTACAGGATTATGGTAGTCAATATGGATATGACCATTGAGAGGGTTAACCGGACCTTTCTTAATGAATTCAATCTCAACAATGAGGGTGTTCTGGGCAAGCATTGCTATGAGGTGAGGTATGGACTGGAAAAGTCATGCGGGGAAACCGGATATCCATGCTACTTGTTATATTTGGAAGAGATAAAAGAGAAGAAGATTATCAGTACTTTTAGAGAATTCCGGGAAGAAAAAGGGGGGAAACGCGTTGATGTAATTACTGTTGCACCTATCTACAATGAACGAGGTGATATTGTTCAGATAGTGGAGGCATCCAGAGATGTGACAGCCAGAATAAAATTGGAGCAGGAGGTTGAGAAATCCAATACTTTTTTTCAAAATGTAATCCAGAGCACCGTTGACGGGATCGTAGTGGTGGATACCAAGGGAAACGTACTCATATTCAATGAGGGCATGGAGCGGTTAACCGGATATTCCGCCCGGGAAATCATGGAGAGAGGGCACCTGGCCAGCTTTTACAACATAGATGTGGCCAGAGAAAACATGATGAAAATGCGTAGCGATGAGCACGGACCTGTGGGCAAATTGAATCCTACCAGCATGTCCATTACAACCAAAGACGATGAAGATATACCGGTTACCCTGTCTGCCTCCATCATCAGGATTGAGGGAAAGGAAATAGGCAGCGTGGGCGTATTTACAGATATGAGAGAGATTCTCAAGATGAGAAAAGACCTTGAAGATGCCCATTTTCAGTTGGTTCAGTCGGAAAAAATTGCTTCTGTGGGTAAAATGGCTGCGGGTGTTGCCCACGAAATTAATAATCCGCTGTCAGGCATCATGATGTACGCCGAATTGCTCAAGGAAAACTTTTTAGATAACAGTCAACACTTTAAAGATATTCAGGAAATAATCGACCAAACACTGCGTTGCAAAAAGATTGTGTCTGAATTACTGGAATTTAGCCGCCAGACCGTTGGAAAGGCATCCTCGTTCAGCATAGAACAAATAATCACCAAGACCTTGAATTTATTGATCAATCAGGCCCTGTTTCAAAATATCGAGGTCAAAAAGATTATCCAATCAGACATGCCGGAAATGACTGGCGATCTGGGACAGCTTCAACAGGTTTTTACCAACCTTTTCATTAATGCAGCCGATGCAATGAAGGGAAAAGGAAAGCTGAATATTTCAGCAAAATATGATAGTAGTACAAATTTATTTATTACTACAGTTTCTGATTCCGGCCCCGGAATACCGAAAGAACTAAGTGATAAGATTTTCGACATGTTTTTTACTACCAAACCTGTAGGCAAAGGCACAGGCCTTGGTCTTAGTATCTCGCAAAAAATTATAAACCTCCATGGTGGCAATATCCTGGTCGATTCTCCTCCTGAAGGAGGAACGCGTTTTATTATTGAACTTCCTCTCGGATTTGTGGAACAACCTGATGAAGAACCTGTTTTCTCATAGGATTGGATGAAGCATGAATGAAAAAATCAAGATTCTGGTTGTGGATGACGAAAAAGTCATCAGAGACGGATGCTACCGCGTATTAAGGGGCAAGGGCTATGACGTGATCACTTCGGAAAACGGCCAGGCAGCCCTTGATATCCTGGCCAAAGAACCATTGGACATAATCCTCCTTGACCTTAAAATGCCGGTCATGAGCGGCGAAGAAGTCCTTGAAATAACCGGTGAAAAATACCCTGATATTCCGGTTATCATCATCACGGGACATGGAACCGTTGATACGGCCGTTGAGTGCATGAAAAAAGGCGCCTATGATTTTATTACCAAGCCTTTTCAGATTGACCAGTTTCTCCTGATCATTACCAGGGCCGCTGAAAAGAGAAATCTCGAGCAAAAAGCCCGGCAGTTTGAACAGGAAAATATCCGAAATCTTTACGACCTCAATCTTGAAAAAAGCCGTCTTAAAACCATCATCAACTATATGGGAAACGGCGTTATGGTGACCAACCGCAATCTCGAGGTGGTTCTTCACAACCCGGCACTCATGCGATTAATGGAAATATCCGAAGAAGTGGAAAACCCGGCCCCTATTTCCACGATCATAAAGGATGAATCCCTGATAAATACTCTCAAGCAAATTCAGGGCGGAGAATCGTCGGAAAACGAGTCAATTTCACAGGAAATCAATGCAGGGGCAAATGTGCTCAGGGCTATTTCAGCGCCAGCCCTTGGCCCGGACAACAGCATCGTGGGGACAGTTACCGTTATCGAGGATATTACAGCATTCAAGCAGCTTGATCAAATGAAGACTGATTTTGTCAATATGGTGGCACATGAGCTTCGCAGTCCTCTTTCTGCGATCAAACAGCAAAACTATGTGCTCTTAGAAGGCTTGTGTGGTCCCCTTGGGGAAAAACAACATGAATTCGTGAGCAGGGGGTCAAACAGGATAGATTCCCTCCTGGAACTTATCAACGACCTGCTTGATGTGGCAAAGATCGAGGCAGGCAAATATGTCCAGCGCCGTGTGCCTACTGATATCGGTCAGGTCATAGAAGAGACCATTGCCCTGATGGACTCAAAGGCCAAGGAAAAAGGCATAGTCCTATCCTTTTCTTTGAAGAATCTCAAGCCGGTCCAGGCCGACCCGAAAAACATCGAGGAGATATTTAACAACCTTATCAGCAATGCCATTAATTATTCTCCCGAAGGGGGCAAGGTGACCGTTACTGCACAGGGTCAGGGAGAGTATGTGGAGATCAGGGTCGAGGACACGGGTGTTGGGATTTCTCCTGAGGAACTGCCTAAAATTTTTGACAAATTCTACCGGGTCAAACACCCTAAGACCCGTCAAGTTATAGGGACCGGATTAGGGCTTGCCATTGTCAAAGGCATTGTTGATGCCCATCACGGCACAATTGACGTGGAAAGCGCTGTGGATAAAGGGACTACCTTTAGAATCCTTTTTCCTGTTATGGCTTAGTACACACAGAAGGTTCCTCATTGACAGAGGGTACTCATTTGTCATATTAAACAACATCAAATCATTTGATCTTGAAATGGCCATCTCCAAGGCCATTCACAAATTATCCCACTAACCGTGGAGGATCACATTATGTCGTTAGAGGCCAAGATTAAATCAGGTGAATTCGTCGTCTTTGGGGAATTTGAACCGCCCAAAGGAGCTGACTTCTCGCGTTTTTTAAAAAATGCCAGGCAGATCAAAGGACGAGTAGATGCCGTTATGGTTCCTGAAATGGGCAATGCAGTGATGAAAGCCAGTTCTCTTGGCGGCTGCGCCTTTTTGCAGAGTCACGGCATCGAGACCGTATTTCAGGTGTCCTGTCGAGACCGTAACCGGCTGGCCCTCCAGGCCGATATACTTGCCGCAGCGGCGCTCGGTATACCCAATATAATGGCCGTTCCCGGGGAAGATATCACCTATGGCGATCATCCCCAGGCAAGGCTTGTAAACGATTTGAATCTGATTGAACTTCTCGAAACCATTCAAAAACTCCAAAACGGGAAAGATATAGCGGGTGTGGAGCTGAGTGGGGCACCCAGTTTCTGCACCGGTTCGACCGTTAATGCAGGCGCCCTGGGCGGGGTACTGGATATTGAGATGCAAAACCTCAATAAAATGATAAACCTCGGTGTCCAGTTCCTGATTACCACACCTGTCTTTGACCTGCACCGGTTTCAGCAATTCATGAAACATGTAGACACCAGTAAAGGGGCGGTGATTCCCACAGTTCTCCTTTTAAAATCGGCAGGTATGGCCCGGTACATTGATCGGAATATCAAAAGCATCTCCATTCCCAAGGAAATAATCCGGGACATTCAAAAAGCCCCGGACAAATTAAAGCAGTGTATACGATTGGCAGCAGAACTCATTGGTCAGCTGAAAGATATGGGAATGGCAGGGGTTATGATTTCAACCGTTGGATGGGAGGATAAACTCCCGCAGGTCCTTGATGCAGCAAAGCTATAGAGAGGTGTAGGTAATGAGCAAGAAAAAAACCAATCAATTGTCAGGATCAGTCATGGTCGTGGGTGGAGGGATCGCAGGTATGCAAGCCGCCCTTGATCTCGCAGACTCCGGCTATTATGTGTATCTGCTTGAACAGTTTTCTGCCATTGGTGGTCTCATGTCCCAGTTAGACAAGACATTCCCCACCAATGATTGTGCCATGTGAATTATCTCCCCCAAACTGGTCGAGGTCGGCCGGCATCTGAACATCGAACTTTTGACAAATACGGATCTCATTGACCTTCAAGGAAACATGGGGCATTTTTCCGCCCGTGTCGTGCAGAGATCACGGTACATTGACCCTGACAAATGCACCAGTTGCGGGGAATGTGCCAAAGTATGTCCAGTTGATTTGGAGAATGAATATGATGTAGGCCTTTCTACCCGAAAGGCTGTCTACAAAAAATACGCTCAGGCCATACCCGGTGCGTTTGCCATCCAGAAGGCGGGCAAGCCCCCTTGCCGTTTAACTTGCCCTGCAGGCCTGAATGTCCAAGGCTATGTTCAGATGGTTGGCCAGGGAAAATACAAAGAAGCCCTCAAGATTATTATGGAAGAATTACCTCTTCCCGGCGTATTAGGCAGAATTTGCCCGCATGGCTGCGAAGATGCTTGCCGCCGGTGCGAGGTTGATGAACCGGTTGCAATAAGAAACCTAAAGCGGTTGGCGGCTGACCAGTTTGATCCCAGGGACATAGAGATAGAATGTTTATCCCAAAGGGGAGAAAAGGTGGCCATTATCGGGTCTGGTCCTGCAGGGCTTTCAGCTGCTTACCATTTAGCACGTAAAGGTGTCTTATCCTGCGTTTTTGAGGCCCTGCCGGAACCTGGTGGCATGCTGAGGGTAGGCATACCCGAGCACCGCCTTCCAAGAGAGGTTTTAGACAAAGAGATCGAAGTAATCACCAACCTTGGGGTCGAGATCAGGACCAGCACGCCTCTTGGTCCGGAATTGACCGTTGATGATCTCTTCAAGGAAGGATACAAGGCAGTCTATTTGAGTATCGGGGCCCACAAAGGAATCGACTTGGGTATTCCGGGCGAGAAAGCCAAGGGTGTATACGAAGGCGTTGATTTCCTGAGAGAGATTAACCTGACTGGCAAGGCTCCTGTAGGCAAAAAAATAGCCATTATCGGAGGTGGAAATGTAGCCATTGACGTGTCCCGCTGCGCAGTTCGATTGGGTGCTGATGAGGTTAACATTGTATACCGCCGCACCCGCACCGAGATGCCAGCATGGGAAGAAGAAATCCAGGCAGCGGAGACAGAAGGGGTCAGGATCACTTACCTTTCAGCCCCTCAAGAAGTGCTCGCAAAGGATGGCAAAGTTTCCGGGCTGCGGTGCATTAGTATGGAACTCGGTGAACCTGATTCGTCGGGCAGGCGCAGCCCAATCCCCATCCCCGGAACCGAGTATAAAATTGAGATCGACCAACTTATTCCGGCCATCGGCCAAAGACCTGACCTCTCTGTTTTGGAAGATGTGAAGGGTTTGAGTTTCTCACGTTGGGGAACTGTTGAAGTAGACCCTATTACCTATTCAACTGAACGCGAGGGGGTTTTTGCTGGTGGCGACGCACAAACTGGTCCCCGGACAGCCATAGAAGCCATTGCTGCTGGCAGAGAGGCGGCCGAGTCCATTATACGCTATATAGACGGGCAGGACATGGCGGAAGGAAGGGAGCCCCTCTCAAAAGAAGATATAGTTTACCGCCCGATTCCCGAAGATGAACCAAAGCGAGCCAGAGCCAAAATGGCCGAGCTTGCTGTTGAGGAACGAGAGGGTAACTTCAAAGAAGTGGAACTCGGCTATGACGAAGATTCGGGAAAGGGTGAAGCGCACCGCTGCTTGAACTGCGGATACTGCTGTGAGTGCTATCAGTGTGTAGAGGCATGTGTAGCCAATGCTGTGGTCCATGATCAGGAACAGATCGAACGAGAAGTTGAAATAGGTTCGGTCATTCTGACGTCCGGTGCTTCCGTACATGACCCTGCCCCTTATGAAGAGTTCTATCACTACAAAAGTCATCCAAATGTGCTCACCAGTCTGGAATTTGAACGTATCTTGAGTGCCACAGGCCCGACCATGGGGCATCTCGTCCGATCCTCTGATAAAAAAGAACCAAAAAAGATCGCGTGGTTGCAGTGCGTTGGTTCAAGAGACACGGCCCACTGCGGAAACAGTTATTGTTCTTCCATGTGTTGTATGTATGCTATTAAAGAGGCTGTCGTTGCCAAAGATCATAGTGACGGCTCTTTGGAAACAACGATCTTCTTTATGGATATTCGGGCGTTTGGCAAGGACTATGAAAAATACTATAACCGTGCAAGAGACGAGCACGGTGTAAATTTCATCCGTTCGAGAGTCCACAGCATTGACCCGATTCGCGGCTCCGATGACCTTTCCATCGGTTATTTGGATGAATCGGGTGCGCTGAAAGAAGAAGTCTTTGAAATGGTGGTGCTTTCGGTAGGTCTTGAGGCAAATCCTGAAGCTATAGGGCTTGCCGAGCGTTTGGGGGTTGACCTTGACCATCATAACTTTGTATCAACACATCCACTTAGTCCTATTACTACTTCCCGCCCTGGCGTTTATGCCTGCGGAATATTCCAGGGCCCCAAAGATATTCCCAGTTCAGTGACCGATGCAAGTGCAGCGGCCTGTGCGGCGAGCATAGATTTAAGCGCAGCCCGATGGACTCAAACCAAGACCCTAACAATCCCGGAAGAATTGGATGTAGCTGATGAAGAGCCCAGGATCGGCGTTTTTGTGTGTAACTGCGGCATAAATATCGGTGGCGTTGTCGATGTTCCTGCAGTAACCGACTATGTTGCCCGCCTCCCCCACGTGGTGTTTGCTGATGAGAATCTGTTCAGTTGCTCCCAAGATACTCAGGAAAAAATAAAAGAGATGGTCAAGGAACATAACCTCAACCGCGTCGTGGTCGCTTCATGCTCTCCCAGGACCCATGAACCGCTTTTCCAGGAAACCATTCAGGCATGCGGTCTCAATAAGTACTTGTTCGAAATGGCCAATATCCGGGATCAGAACTCCTGGGTTCATGGTAATGATCCGGAAGCCGCCACAAAAAAGGCAAAAGATCTTGTACGGATGGCTGTTGCCAGGGCAGGTCTTTTAAAGCCCCTTAAAGAGAAAAAGATTTTCATTAACAAGCGAGCCCTGGTTATCGGCGGTGGCGTGGCAGGAATGAATGCCGCTTTGGGGCTTGCAGACCAGGGCTTTGAAGTAGTGATTGTAGAAAATAGGGCCCAATTAGGCGGTCTTGCCAGAGAATTGACGACCACCATAGAGGGTGTAGATATTCAGAGATACCTTCTGGAACTGGTGGATAAGGTCACTAACCACGAAAAAATCCAGGTTCTTACAGAATCCCTTATAGTGGGATTCAGCGGATTCAAGGGGAATTTCACAACAGAGATTATGGTGGGGCCGGGAATGTATGAGCGCAAAATCGACCATGGTGTTGTAATTCTGGCCACCGGAGCAAATGAATATAAACCATCGGAATATCTCTATGGACAGGACTACCGTGTGATGACCCAGATCGAACTGGGAAAACGGCTGGAAATGAAAGGGGCCGATGACCTCAATAAAGTGGTCATGATCCAGTGCGTGGGATCCAGAAATGAGGAGAACCCCAACTGCTCGCGAGTCTGCTGCCAGAGCGCAGTCAAGAATGCTCTTCATATCAAGGAACTCAATCCGGATGCAGATGTGTACATCCTTTACAGAGACATGCGTATGTATGGCATGCTGGAGGAGTACTACACCGAGGCCAGACAGCAAGGCATCATTTTTTCGAACTTCAGTCAGGATAATCCCCCAAAGGTTGAGGCAACTGATGA
>JBDRPB010000171.1:0-9232 GCA_043809485.1 Pseudomonadota bacterium
GGGCAGGTAAAGACGTACCTTGATAAGCCCTACACGTTCCCCTAACCCGGTCAGGTAGTTGACCGTCTCTTCTATAACATCGCAACTGGAGGCCATGGACACAACAACCCGCTCTGCCTCAGGATCACCCACGTAGTCAAAAAGATTATACTGCCGGCCCACAAGATCACCCACCTTTGTCATCTCTTCTTCCACAATGTCAATAATACGATCGTAATAGGGATTTAAGGCCTCCCGGTTCTGGAAAAAGATATCAGGGTTCTGGGCTGTCCCCCTGAGCTGGGGATACTCCGGATTCATGGCCCTTGACCTGAACTCCTCGATGGCTTCCCAGTCCACCAGCCTGGCCATATCATCGTAGTCTATCAGTTCTATTTTCTGGATCTCCTGGGAGGTCCTGAATCCGTCAAAAAAATGTACAAAGGGTAAACTGGTCCGGATACTGGCAAGATGAGCTACCAGTGCCAAGTCCATCACCTCCTGTACAGAGGCAGAGGCAAGGAGAGAAAACCCTGTCTGGCGCACAGCGTTGATGTCCGAGTGATCCCCAAAGATGGAAAGGGCATGGGTGGCAATAGCCCGGGCAGAGACGTGAAAAACCGTTGGCATCAATTCCCCTGAGATCTTGTACATGTTGGGAATCATCAATAAAAGCCCCTGGGAGGCAGTAAATGTAGTGGACAGAGCACCGGAAGATAGTGCCCCGTGCACAGCACCGGCAGCGCCCGCCTCCGACTGCATCTCCACAACCTTTAGGACCTGGCCAAATATATTCTTTCTCCCATGGGCTGCCCATTCATCAGCGTATTCCCCCATATTGCTCGATGGCGTAATGGGGTAGATCGCCGCTACATCACTCATGGCATAAGCCACATGAGACGCTGCTTCGTTTCCTTCTATGGTTTTAGTTGTCGTAGACATGATTTTTATTTTCCTTTCGATAAACAGTATTTAAGAACTTAGGGGCTTCGCCCCAATTGGAATGCTGGATTTTTAAAGGATTTCTTTTTTCTTTATCCAGTATCGAGCATCCAGTCCCGCGCGGCGGGATATCGCTCGGCCTCCCCGGCCCGTACCGGGCACGGGACGGGCAAGCAATGAAGTATTATTTTCCCCCACTCGTCGGTTTGAGGCGGAGCTTCGCTTGGATCTTACAGTTGAGACAAAATATTCTCAAAAAAATCGTTTCCCTTGTCATCCATTATGATAAATGCGGGAAAATCCTTGACCGTGATTATAAATATGGCCTCCATTCCCAGTTCAGGATATTCAAGTGTCTCAACATCTGTTATGCACTCTTTCCCCAATCTGGCAGCAGGCCCTCCTATCGATCCCAGATAGAATCCCCCATATTTTTTACAGGCATCTCTTACTTCCCCTGAACGGTTACCTTTGGCAAGCATGACCAAAGAAGCTCCATGCTTTTGAAATAGGGGGACATAAGGGTCCATACGTCCTGCCGTTGTAGGACCGAAAGAACCGGAAGCGTACCCCCTGGGAGTCTTTGCAGGACCGGCATAATATACAATGTGATCTCTTAAATACTGGGGAAGCCCTTCACCCCTGTCCAGACGTTCTTTCAGTCTGGCATGGGCAATATCCCTGGCAACTACAATCTTGCCGTTAAGCATCAAGGGTGTAGCTACCGGGTACTTGCCCAGTGTTTCACGGATTTCATCCATGGGCATGTTAAGGTCAATGCTCACTGCACCTTTATTGGGAGCCTTGGGTTCCGGCAAGAACCGGGCTGGATTGGTTTCCAGCCTCTCAAGGAAAATTCCTTCCCTAATAATCCTGGCTTTGACATTTCTATCGGCACTGCAGCTCACTCCAAGGCCAACCGGGCAGGAGGCCCCATGCCTGGGCAAACGAATAACTCTAACATCGAGACAAAAATATTTACCTCCAAACTGGGCGCCAATACCCAGATTTTGTGACTGAATGAGCAATTTTTCTTCAAGCTGCGTGTCCCTGAACGCCTGCCCCCATTCATTGCCTGTGGTAGGAAGTTGGTCCAGATAGCCTGCAGAAGCAAGTTTCACTGTTTTAAGGTTAGCTTCAGCAGACGTGCCGCCAACAACAAATGCAAGGTGGTAGGGAGGACAGGCAGCGGTCCCAAGGGTTTTCATCTTGCTGGTCATGAAATCGATCAGGGTATCAGGATTCAATACAGCCTTGGTTTCCTGATACAGAAAAGTTTTGTTGGCAGATCCCCCTCCCTTGGCAATGAATAAGAATTGATAGGCATCACCTTCTGTTGCATACAGATCAATCTGAGCGGGTAAATTGCACCCGGTATTTTTTTCCTCGTACATGGTCAGGGGAGCCATTTGTGAATAGCGAAGGTTGTTTTTCATATAGGCATTGAAAATACCTCTGGACAGGGCCTCTTCGTCGGAAAAACCTGTCCACACCTGTTGACCTTTCTTGCCAATAACAATAGCTGTCCCTGTATCCTGACACATGGGAAATATCCCCTCTGCTGAAATAACTGCATTTTTCAGCATTTCCAGAACCACATACCTGTCATTGACAGACGATTCAGGGTCATCCAGAATACTTGATAGCTGTTTAAGGTGGGATCTCCTCAGCAGGTGAGAAACATCTCTGAATGCCTCTTCGGCTAACAACGTCAATCCTTCAGGGATAATTTTAATAATCTGCCTGCCATCTAAAGAGTCGGGTGCAACATAGTCCCTGGTGATCAGGCGATACTCAGTTGTATCCTTGCTTAGAGGAAACGGGTCCTGGTACAGAAATTCACTCATTCAAAAAATAAAGCCTCCTTTTGGGGGACTCAGCCTTTCATAATAATTCGGTTATTTTTTATATACTCTTACACACCTGTTCCAGGGCCGCAGCCATGGCCTCATCCTCTTTCCGGATATCTTCCAGGGTCTTAGGTTCCACCGCGGCCGGCCTTTCCTCTAATCCGTACTTCCACTTCAGGAACTGCTCTCCCGTGGTGTGATAAAGGGAATAGATGAGGAGATCAAAATCATCCTTTGCCAAGTCCCCTATCTTTTCCCTGTTTTTATCCAGCTCAGGCTCTAGATAATCAGCCGCACGACCAGTAACTGGTGTATCACCCCGTTTGTAACCCTTCAGCACCTTCTTCCGAACCTCAGGGTCTACCGGCGTTGGTGTCTTGCCATACAGACCATAAACGAGATCCTTCACCTCATTGGTCACCATCTTGTATCTGCCAAAAAGGACATTTAACACGGCCTGGACCCCCACGATCTGAGAAGTGGGCGTCACAAGGGGCGGGGTCCCTAACTCCTTTCGTGCGACTGCCACCTCTTTGTACACCTCTGCCAACCGGTCAAGGGCCTTGGCCTCTTTGAGTTGACCGACCAGATTGGAGATCATGCCGCCAGGCACCTGATGCGCCAGGACTCCAGTGTCAATCACAGACATCTTGTTTTTGGCCAGATAATCCCTGTACTTGGGTGCAATGGTCTCTATATAATCACCCAGCTCCAGAAGAAGACTCAGCTCAAATCCCGGATCCCGGGTCGTCCCATAAAGCGTAGCCACAATGGGCTCCACCGCGGGCTGGGAGGTCCTCAAGGCAAAAGGCGCCAGACAGGTATCCACAATGTCCACTCCCGCTTTGATGGCCTCAAGATAGACCATGGATGCCATACCACTGGTATAGTGTGTGTGAAGTTGAATTGGAATGCTGATCACCTTCTTAAGTTCCGTAATGAGCCTGGAAATATCAAAAGGGGCCATGATCCCGGCCATGTCCTTGAGACACAGGGTATCTGCCCCCATATCCTGGATCTCCTTGGCCTTACCAAGATAGTATTCAAGGTTAAATACATCACCACCCATTAGCCTTTCGGTTAATGAATAACAGATGGTCCCCTGGAAATGTTTGCCATTGGCCTTGATCCGCTCTACCACGGTCTGGAAGTTGCGGAAATCATTGAGCGCATCAAAGACACGAAACACATCCATGCCGGCTTCACACGATTTGTCCACGAATAATCTGGCCACATCATCCGGGTAGTTGCGATACCCCACGAGATTCTGCCCTCTCAAGAGCATGGAAAAGGGGGTCTTTTTGATATACTTTTTCAAGGTCCTTATTCGATCAAAAGGATCTTCTCCCAGGAAGCGGTGCATGGTGTCAAAGGTTGCGCCTCCCCATACCTCCATGGCCCAGAATCCCACACTGTCCATCTTCTCGGCAATGGGAAGCATATCCTCGGTCCTCATCCTTGTGGCCAAAGTTGACTGGTGACCGTCTCGAAAGGTGTTGTCTTGAATCTTGAGCGGGTTTTTCGGCCCGCCTTCTAAAAAATCGTTCATTTTTCAGCCTCCATTCCTTGGTTTTTCACTTTTATGTTTCGAAGATTTTTCAACCATATCAAACCGTCTAAATAGATCAAATTGTTAACATATATGTCAAGTTATTATAAAAGTCCATGATTTTCATTGCTTAATCCAACCACGGCAGGAGAATGTTGGAAGGCTTGAATGATGGGTTTAAATACAGGCTCAAGGCAAAAGGGGGAAGCAGTCGGAATGCCCGTACTTATTGAGAACTTACACCGCTTCTGATCTGCAGCGGCTCTTAGGATCCGTGCCTATTCATCACCTTTGGGCAGACGAATCACCAGAACCGGTATTTCACACCGCCGCAGTACCCGCCTCGCGGTGGACCCCATTATTGCATCAACAAATGTCCCATGGCCACGACTTCCCATAACAACCATGTCAAAATCACCTGATTTAGTATAAAGTAGAATCTTCTCGACTGGATTACCCCTTATCACTATAATTTCATCAGTATTAAACAGGCACGAGACGTGCTCTCTGGCCACCTCTTCAGAAAATTGAACAAGGCGTGTCTTGATATCGCTGATAGCCTCCTCCTCCTGGCTTTTCTTGATGTCCTCCCACTTCTCATCCGTGAGATAGGGAGATAGATCATACGCGTAGCCACCCCGAATTTCGGGCTCCAGCACATGAATTATGGTAATCCCTGCTCCATAACGATGGGCTAAACTCGCCGCATAACCAAAAGAGTAACGCGCATTGGCGGAAAGGTCCGTTGCGCAGAGTATTTTTTTTATTTCAGGAATAATCATTTGACCCTCCATTTTATTTATCATTTACGGCACTAAGTAACAGGTAATGATCTCAAATTAGTAAACTAAGCAATATTCTTAACTACGCCTAAAACAAAAAAATTCTTCGTTGATTCACCTCCTTCCTCCAGTGCTATATATTTTCGCTTTCCTTCCATCTGAACAGACGTAGCGCCGTTCAGACACCCGCACACCCTGATACCAAATCGGATGGCGGATCTTATAATGCCCCTAAAAGGGGCCAAGGATGTAAATATAGTGAATTCGAATGACAAATGTCAAAGCCAAAATTTCAATTGAATGTCAAATTCAGAGGCCTGCCGGCACAGATTATCAAGCTGGATAGATATTGGCCTCATTTCGGGACAGGATAAACATATCTTGCCGTAGCAACGTCTTTGGGCCAAACGATCTCAAGCTTCCCATTTATCCACTGCTCAAGATTGGTGGGAAGTCTATGATAAAAGTGTCTTAATGACATTCTTGCCTTGACGCAGAACACCTTTCTTCTAAATTTGGGTACCCAGGCAATGCGATATTTACACTCCCAATTCGTGTATGATAAGCTGAGATAATTCCTTGAAGAAAGTAGGATTGCCGGAAAGGGTTTCTGTATTCAGTACCAATAGGAGAGAACAGATAAATGATAACAAAAAAAGTTATGGAAGAAGCCATCTTTAGGACAATCAAAAAAAGTTCATGCGAGATTTCACCCGATGTTCATGCTTCATTTGAAAGGGCAATAAAAGATGAGCAAGCTGAGAGATCAAAGAGGGCATTTAAATCTACACTTTAAAGCTTAAATCAATCGGTAAAACTCCATAATCTGCTCTGTCCTGATACGGGCTGGCCCCTCTTCTTTTGTAAAACAGGGAATGACGCAAAGATTGAGGGAGGTATCTTAGGATTAGAAGAAATCGCAAAAGAGATGGTTGCGAGAGCAGCAAAAGAAGATTTGATTCCTTTACTGTTTGATGCTTATATTTGAATAAAAAGAGGGTGCTGCGTGAATAGAAAGGATGTTGCCATACCGCTGACCGCTACATTGGTCGTGCAGGCACTGATTTCCATGGCGGCTGTCACGGTGCCGGTTTTCGCGCCGACGGCGGCGGCAGATATCGGTATGTCCGCTTCGTATGTCGGCATTTACGTTGGATTGATTTACTTTTCCAGTATGGCGTCGAGTTTGTTGAGCGGTGATTTTATCCTTCGTTATGGCGCTCTGCGCATCAGCCAGATCTGCCTGATTTTTTGCGGTATTGGCCTATCACTTACGACCGTTACTGGTGTGCCGGCACTGGTCGCCAGTGCACTCATTATCGGTCTCGGCTACGGTCCGGCAACACCAGCCAGCTCACATATTCTGGCCCGCCATACCCCTGAGCATCTGATGGCGTTTATATTTTCCCTCAAGCAAACGGGTGTACCGCTGGGCGGCGCCTTGGCTGGGGCAATCGTTCCATCGCTGGTATTGCTTGCCGGCTGGAAATTTTGCTCGCTGGCCGTCAGCGCATCTTGTATTTTGCTGGCCATATCGATACAGCCTTTTCGCGCCAAAATTGATGGCGCTCGCCGACTTGGCCGGCATCTTTCTTTTAAGGGCATTACCCGGCCGTTTGAGATAGTGTTTTCTCATCCGCCGCTGCTGCAGCTGGCTTTCATTTCTTTTTGCTTTGCCTGCATGCAGGTAAGCCTGGTAACTTATCTGGTTATTTACTTAACGAAAAATGTCGGCATGGCGCTTATAATGGCCGGCCTGATCCTCTCTGCCGCCCAGATTGCAGGGATGGTGGGACGCATTGTCTGGGGCTTCGTTGCTGACCGTTATTTGAAACCGCGTCTGGTACTGGGATTTCTTGGAGTTGCAACGACATTGGAAGCAGTCGCAACTGCATTTTTCAACCCCGGCTGGTCGTATCCGGCCATATGGCTGACAATTATTTTGTTCGGCGCAACGGCTATCGGATGGAATGGCATCTACCTGGCTGAGGCAGCACGGCTGGCGCCGGAAGGGCAGGTTGGCATGGCCACCGGAGGCACTCTGTTTTTTACTTTTTTAGGTGTGGCGGTAGGTTCGCCAATTTTTGCCGCTATCGTCACTAGCACGGGCAGTTACCCTTTGGGGTTTATCATTTTTGCAATCCTGACTTTTGCCTGCGGAATGGCCGTCATTTTATTTCGGGATAAAAAGTCAAACTGATTTTTGACAGTTAGAAAAATAGTTATGCAATATTAGGGATATAGATCTAGCCAAAATCTACTTGGCACTACAAATTACACTGCTCTTTGACATATTTCATAATTCCCGAATGGTGGCAGGGATGGCAAAACCAACAGCCTGAAAGGTCTTGACGACCCTTTTGCGCGGCAGGGTGGTCGCGGAAAATGGTCGACCGGTGGGTGAACCCGGATACGGGCAGTTTGTTCCGCGCCTTGGGGCGAGAGGAGAACCAGGTTTTCGTCAATGAATAAAAAAATAGACGATGGATTCCGGAATAGTGTCGGGTTATTTTTCTAGGCCAATTCGGACTTGGCCATCTCCTCGAACCAGCGGACGACGGCTGTATGATCTGCTTCCTTGTCCAGCGTAGACTGTGCCGCTGCCCAAAATTCCCGGCAGGCCGCGCTGAAGGGTATCGGTGTGCCGGTCTCCCGGGCCAGTTCTACCGCTGTTGTGAGGTCTTTCACCATGAGGTCCAAGGAGAATCCGGAGTTGAAAGTCCGGGAAATAATATACTGTTTGAACTTGTTTTCAGTGCTGTTATTGCGACCGGTGGATGCATTGAGCACGTCGATCATGGCCGTGGGGTCGAGGCCAAAACGGCGGCCAATGAGAAGGGCTTCGGCCGCAGCGATTAGCCCGGCTGCTGAGACCAGGTTGTTCAAGGCCTTCATGGCGTGGCCCGATCCCAGGGCACCTGTTTCAAAGATGCGATTGCCCATGGCCTCAAATAATGGCCGACAGCGCACCACCAAGACGGTGTCGCCGCCTGTCATGATGGCCAGAGTCCCCTGCTCTGCCCGTGAAACGCCACCGGAGACGGGGGCATCAAGCATGGAGATCCCGTGATCTGCCAGTGTTTTCCCCAGGGCTTGGGTACCCGTAGGCGAGGAGGAACTCATGTCAATCAGGATGGAGCCCTTTTGCATGGATCCCAGCAGACAATCACGATCATCTCCCTCGACACCCAGAACCACACGGCTCACCTCATGCCCATTTGGAAGCATGGTGATAACCGCATCGCTGCTTGAACCAAGTTCACTGAGAGAGGAAGCGGAGTGGGCACCGTGAAAATCCACGAAAGCCTGCTGCACCTCGGGAGTGACGTCTAATACTGTCAGGGTAAAACCTGCTTTCAACAGGCAAACGGCCATGGGACGTCCCATATTTCCCAGGCCAATGAAGCCCACTTTGCTCAAACGTTCCATGAATCCTCTCCCTCCCGGCTATTTGGATTCCTGAAAAAATTCCTTGGCAGTCCTGAAACTATCTACCGCAGCAGGTATGCCGCAATAGATGGCTGTCTGGAGGAGGACCTCCATGATTTCCTCTTTGCTGCAGCCGTTGTTCAACGCTCCCCGCAGGTGCAGTTTCACTTCGTGCGGCCGATTGAGAGCAGTCAACATGGCCAAGTTAATAAGGCTGCGGGTCTTACGTGGTAAACCTGGCCGAGCCCAAACGCTGCCCCAGCAATATTCAGTAATAAGTTCCTGCAGAGGACGTGTAAAATCATCAGCATCGCTGATTGACTTGTCCACGAAATCCTTTCCCAGAACAGCTCGGCGAACCTCTAGTCCTTTCTCAAAAAGATCAGTTGCCACCTTTCTACCTCCTTCTTGGTTTTTTTATCCCGGAATATGGGCATCCTTTTGTCCTGGATGAGAGACATCCGGTTTTGATTACCCTGGCAATGTAGGAGACTCAACATGGCGTGTAAAGAGATGTTATCAGATCCTGATTCACCATCCATACAGTTAAAGTGGCTCAATCTCAATACTGATTGATCCGTTGTCTATGAATCATTTTGATCGCCAAAGTCGCATCCTTAAGAGCTTCCTTCAACTGAATAATCTCTATTCTCCTGCCAATTAATTTTATAGGGAAGGGGTTCCTCATGGAGAATTCCATC
>JBDRPB010000172.1:0-4213 GCA_043809485.1 Pseudomonadota bacterium
CCTTTTTTCTGCTTCTCTTTCTATTTCTTCTCATTGAAAGCCGTCTTCCCCAGGATATCTTTGTGGACTATTCAAGGGTTTTATCGGCTGAACAGGATCTTGCTCTCCACCAACCAGTAAAGTTTTTCTTTGAGCTAAGCCCATTGATCGGGCTCTCTTCATTGGTGTCAGGACACCGGATCATCAATGGATTTCTTTGGGGGGCCGGCGTCCTGGTCCTGACCGTTTTATTAGGGAGGGTGTTCTGCGGCTTTGTCTGTCCCTTTGGCACCATCCATCATCTGGTGAGTTGGGTGAAACCCTCTCTCAAAGGGGAACGGATGGTAAAGGCCAACCAAAAGACCCGGAGTCAGAGAATCAAGTATTTTGTGCTCATAGCCCTGTTTGCGGGGGCAGTCATGGGCCTCAACATGGTGGGACTCTTGGATCCCATTTCCTTCCTTTTTCGTTCTCTGGCGCTCTCTGTGTTGCCCGGCGCCGGGGTGGGCCTGCGAGTGCTTTTCGATGCCATGGCCAGTAGCGACATTAAGGTCTTTAATTATCTGAGTTACGGCGCGGAAGTTATGGCGTCGCCCGTCTTTGGTTACAGCGACCAGGCCTATCAGGGCGCCTGGTTTATCGGGGTCCTATTTCTGATCATTTTATTTTTAAACCGGATCAGACCGCGTTTTTGGTGCCGAACCCTGTGCCCATTAGGCGCCCTGTTGGGCCTATGCTCCAGGGTCAGTATTCTGAGGTTGGAAAAGGATCACGAAAAATGCACAAACTGTCGATTGTGTGTTAAGGGTTGCCAGGGGGCCGCATCGCCCATGCCCGGCGAGAAATGGGAAAACGCCGAATGCCTGGCCTGCTTCAATTGCTTTCATGCATGCCCTGAAAAGGCGCTCTCCTTCAGGTTCAGTTGGCCCCCCGGATTGAACCCAAGACCGGATATGGGCCGGCGGGCTGTGCTGGGAGGGCTTGTTGCCGGTGTTTCCTTTCCCTTTTTGGGAAGATTGGATGGGCAGTTAAGCAAAGTCTCAGACCCTCGCCTGATCAGGCCGCCCGGATCCCTGCCGGAATATGATTTCCTCACCCTCTGCCAGAGATGCGGTCTTTGCATGAAGGCCTGCCCCACCAACGTGATCAACCCCGCCCTCACAGAGGCAGGCATGGCAGGCTTCTGGACGCCTCGTCTCATTATGACGATGGGTTATTGCGAGTATACCTGCACCCTCTGCGGAGGTGTTTGCCCCACGGGCGCCATAGAAAATATTTCGGTCAAAGAGAAGATCGGACGTCCCATCAAAATCGGGTCTGCATACGTGGACAGGGGAAGTTGTCTCCCGTGGTCAGGCAATGCCCTCTGTATCGTATGTGAAGAACACTGCCCCACTTCTCCGAAAGCAATCTATCTCAAGGAAGAACGAGTGATCGCACCAGATGGAAAGGCCATGACCGTTCAGTTACCCTTTGTGGATTTAAGGAAGTGCACCGGTTGCGGCATTTGTGAGAATAAATGCCCGGTTAGAGGCCTGGCAGCCATAAGGATCATAGCTGCCGGAGAATCCCGGTCTCTGAGAAATCAGATTCTCCTTTAAGGTTGCCGAAAAAGTACTTCTCTACCACTTCTTCCCTTTCTTCTTTTCCTTCATCTGGCCTGGGGGATATTTCCGTTTATGATCTTCGTGATGGGTGTATGGCTTGTCAGAATCCATCTCAATGCTCACATAGTCTCCAAGCTGGATTCGCAATGCGCTGGGTAAGGACACAGACATCTGCCAACTGCTTCCTTCTAAGTAAAAATACATTCCTCTTCCAGTATCGAAATACACCCGTTCGCAAGGATAGTATCGATAAGCATGTTTTGCCCGGTAGCCGTGAGCCGGCGCATGAGGGGGCGGCCCACCCTTTGTTTTAGTACCATGACCTGAGGGTGAGCTGGCCACTTGGTCTTCCCCCCAATCTATGTGAACGCCGCCACCGGTAGCATGGCACCCATAAAAGGAAACGAAAAAAACAAGACAACCCAAAACCGCGAGGTTTTTCATGCTTGACACCTCCTCACTTTTTGTCTTTTGTGATAAAAAATTCAAAAAAAGAACACTTCATTATTTTTTCTTATTAAGCAGAAATCATGCCAAAGGGAAGTTTAGGAACATTCTTCAATTATAACAGATAGTTGAGGCGCGCATATCGAACCATTGACAGGGACAATATGGGCTAATTTGACGTAGGGCTTGTCTATCTGTCAAATTTTTGACCCATATCAGAGGAAATATTACAGGATAGTAGGCCGAGCCAATTTTGAATTACTGATCGTGCAATAATGAAGATTTCACAATCCCAGGAGCCATCTTATCAAATTTTTTTTCAACACTTTTGCGTCTTGATAATCGATCTCTTCTTCATTCTCATCAAGGGTTAAAAGAATATTCTTTCCATCTTTAAGGTAAGTGTTTTGTAATATGAAAGAGGACAGTTCCCGATCGTAATTGTCTTTATGAAGGGTTTGGGTAACCTGATATTTTTCGAATTCGCCGTTAGCAGTTTGCGTGATAAAATCTATTTCCTTTCCTGATGGGAGCGCCCCAAAATTTATTTGTTTTCGATTTCTTTTCAGTTTAAGAAATACAATGTTTTCAAGCTGCTTTGAGTAATTACTTACCATTCCAGGGTATAAGTTGACTACACCTGTGTCCACGGCATAATATTTTCTTGTGGTCCCAAAAAGTTTCCCAAGCTTCCAATCAAATTTGTTTGTTTCATAAATGGCAAATGTTGTAAGCATATACTGAATGTATTTTATAAGCGTTTCATTTTTTATACTGATATCAAGTCGTTTCAGATAGTTTGATATTTTTGTGAACGAAATAATATTTCCAATGGCAGAAAAAAGATAAAATAGAGTTTTTTCCACTACGCTTGTATGTTTTATATTGAAACGCTTTATAATATCATCCAATATGACCTTGCTTATAATTCCTTCAATATAGGAAAAACGCGCGGTTTCACTGTTGATAGACAGGATTTCAGGGAGACCGCCGAATTTAGCATACTGGCTGAAATGATAATGAATTTTTTCCTGATTTCTAAAATAGTCCGCAGCATTGGAAATCTTTACACCCATATATCTGAGGTATTCGGTAAAATCAAAGGGCTGGATGGAAAGCTCTATGAATCTTCCTGCAAGATTGCTCCCTATCTCTGATGAAAGAAGACGGGAATTGGAGCCGGTCAGAATGATTTCAACATCATGATCTGTTTCATAAATCGTCCGTATAAAACGATCCCAGTTATTAACATTTTGAATTTCATCAAATATTAACAGCTTTTTCTTACCGTCTGCTATTTCAGACCGGAACACCTTGTAAAAAGCATCAACCTTTTCAGGTGTATTAATCCCGGCAAGACGAAAATCCTCAAAATTAAGATAAAGTATATTCGAAACAGAAAAGGTGTTGTTTTCTATCAGTTTTCTGGCAGCGAGTTGGACAAGAAAGGATTTCCCCGATCTCCTGAAACCGGTAATTATTTTTATGGGTTTTGAACCGATGGTCGCATGCAGGGCATCAAGATACTCTCTGTAAATCCCCTGTATCCTCAATATGCGATTCTGCCATTCAGCTATAAGCCTGATTACGTCATCTTTTTCCATGTTTACCCTTTCATCGGAATTTTTTCATAATATTTATACCTATATAACGGTATAAGTCAAGGTTTTTTATTCCTGTAAATCGGATTTTCTACTTAGATACTAGAGAAACGTCAAAGTCAGACGGAATCCGGTCTATAAAATCCCCCTCAATCCCCTTTTGCAAAAGGGGGAATCAGTCGGAACGGCAGGTCAGCCCTCTGCGAGGTCGGTCGCCATTTTTGCGACCCGTTTGAATTGATTGTTGTGTTTGAGCTTAGTCGCCTTCCCATTGATCCCCACTTTGCGTCGACCTTCGCCCCACCTGCGGACATAGTCACGCAAGTCCTGATTTTTCGGGATAAACGCAAGCAGCTCGTTTTGCAATTCGAGCGGTGGTTGCTCATTCCCCAAAACCTCCTTACATACTCCACGCAAATAGGTAACAGAATCGAGGATCAGCGCTGCCTCTTCGAAGCTCCATTTTTTTGTTGGTCCGAAAAAATTACCTTTTAGCACGCTAATCTGTTCATTTGTGATCGTGCCGGGCGTGCCAATACGGGGCATCTCCCGCTGTTTTGGTGGCGACTTGTGCTTAAC
>JBDRPB010000173.1:0-5814 GCA_043809485.1 Pseudomonadota bacterium
TTTTCAAAGGGGTGTGCCAAAAAACCAAATCCGCCCTGTGCATTCACCCGATCAATAACCTCCTGGGGCCCCAAGGAGCGACCATTAATCATTTCCTTTATGTCATAGGCCAGATAGTGATGATACCTGCCTCCTATCTCCAGGCCCAAAAGAACCAGAAGGCCATCGTAAACTCCTTCATCTTGTAGATGAAGGGAATCGGTCATATAGCTATGATCATTAAGGATAATGAAATCAAGGCCTACCTGCTTAGCTGAGCGGGTGATCTCTTGAACAGTCCCTGCCCCGTCGGAATAGCGAGAATGGATATGGAGGTTGCCAACATACTCGAAGTAGGCATCATACGGTTGATCATTGGGTGACATGGCATCATCCCTCATACTCTCGAAGCGCCTTCAGGCCCATTTTCATGGGTTTGAATACTGCCAGGGTATTTATCAAAACTACCATCAAGAATGAAGCAATTATTAGAAGCCACTGAAATGCAGTGACCGTTTTTCCGCTTGCATCGGACATAAACAGAATATAGACAGGACCCGCCTCGAGTACAATAACAATTGCGATAAAAATTGAGCTTACGATCATATACAGCACACCGCCAAATCCGACCGAGAGCTGTGCAATATTTTCATATTTGAAATTGGCATACAATGCCCCGAAACCGATCCCCAGAGCCACTATACCAAGGACCATGAAGAACATGGTAATCGAGGACAGGAACATCATAAAACGCGTTACATCAAGAAGGTAATTCGTGACAATAACCAAAATCTCAGCCAGAAAGACCATGGGAAATAGAAAATATACATACTTTCCCCACAGGTATTGCCGGAGCCTCAGGGGCGAGGAACTGATTATCCAATAGGCCTCCCCTTCAGCGCTTACGGCCGTAAAGATAAAGCGTGCCGAAATCGCCGAAAGAACAAACCCCGCAAGGCCCATGTTTAAGAATGCCAGTTCATTTTGAAGGAAATCCAATTTAATCGGGCTCTTATCCAGGGGTAACACACTGAAGTTGTACACGTATACGACCACGAGGGCGCCGAGCAGTATCAGTTGGGACCATTGGGTATTATCCCGAAAAAAAGTTCGAAGATCCTTGGCAATGATTGCGCCCAAATCTTCACCAAATGGTTTTTTAAGGCACCTTACGAACACATCAAGGATCTTTGCCCCCACTGTGTGTCTCTTTTTTGCCTCTTGAGATTTGGAAAAGCCATCAATATAAACGGCCTGTGCAACCCATACATTGACAACCACCATTGACAAAGCCGTGACCCAGGTCAGCGTAACCGCAAACATGTGGCTTTTCCCACCAGGGACTGTCAGGCTGTCCCACAGAGTTTCGGTAATCCATTGGGTGGGAAGATATGGTGACTGTGGCGCCTTCAAGGCGCTTAAATACTCCATGATACTAAAAAAGGACTCAGGATTAGCCAGTCTCTCGGGTCTTAAAAAACGAAACAGGAAGTAAAGGGCCACTATCATCAATATGGCTATAAACATGACAATATCTTTTGTCCTCTGCGCTGGAAATACGTACACAAGGAGCATTGTAATAAGGATTCCTGCGCCAGCGGCGATAATGACCATAGCCAGATTCATGTGAAGGAGTGTGAAATAGAAACCTGCACCGGGCCGATACACATAGGCATAAGCCATGAAGACCGGCAGTCCAAAAATCAGGAGCATCCATGAGCTATCCATGAGCGTGTAGAAAGATCGGGACAAAAAAAGCTCTTCAACGGAGACAGGAGTTGAGTGACAGAATTCAAGATCTTTGGACAGGTAGAGGTTAGAGACCGCTGTTATGATGTGACTGAAAATAAGCAGGGAGAAAAAAGTCAGGAGAATCATGGAAAGAAGATAACGGGCCACAAGATCTCCGATAACTTCAACTGACTGAAAATGGATTAGAACACGAGAGGAAACAATAAACATGCCGCAGCAAAAAGCAAACCCCAACCCGCCAAGAATGAAGATTCGTCTCCTTTTTCCACCCTTTGAACTGATCAACTGATTTCTAAAGGCAAAAAACCTGGGTTTAATGAGCAGGTAGAGATTTTTCATGTGCGAGCCTTTTGCCTTCAGTCAATTTCAAAAAGGTATGCTCCAAATTACCGTCCACACCAGCCTTACGGCTTAATGCCTCTGAAGTACCTTTTGCAATAATTTGACCTGCCTGTATGATGGCGATTTCATCACATATCTCCTGGGCTACCTCCAGGGAATGGGTAGACATGAAAATGGTGGTTCCATTGCTGGCCTGCTCTTTGAATATGCCCTTGACAAGCCTTGCCGCTTTAGGATCCAGGCCCACCATGGGCTCATCCACAATAAGAACCCTGGGCCTGTGAAGCAGAGATGCACACATAACCAGGCGCTGTTTCATGCCATGGGAATAGCTTTCGATCAACTCATCCTTCCAGTGGCTCAGGTCAAAGAGTTCCAGCAGTTCCGAAATTCGATGGTTAAATAAGGGTGTGTGATCCAGACGATACAGGCCTGCGATGAGCAGGAGAAATTCCAAACCACTCAGTTTTTCGTATAAAAAGGGCCGGTCAGGGATATAGCCTACATATTGCTTGACAGCCGAAGGCTTCTCAGCCAAATCCATGCCATTGATGATGATCTGTCCTGACGTGGGCTTGATGATCCCAGCCATCATTTTGACGGTGGTGGTTTTTCCCGCCCCATTAGGTCCAAGGAATCCGAAGATAACACCTGCCTTTACATCGATGTTAATTTCATCAACGGCACGAAAACCCTTGTAAATCTTGGTTAGATCAATCAGTTTAATCATATCGATAATCAACCACCTCCAGTTTCAGCTTTCCAATAAGGCCGATAATGTCCACCTGCTTGTCCAGTCCTCCTTCAACCAGCTTGACATGGGTAGCGTCGGTTGGCATTTGATTCAGAGCCGCGTCCATGGAGATCCACCTTCCCAGAAAGCCTTCGGTCCAGGCATGATAATAAAACCTCCCTCTTGCATAAACGATTCCCACACACACCCTGGCCGGTATGCCCGAAGCCCTGAGTAACCCCGTAAGCAGCGCGGCATGCTCATTACAATCTCCCACCCTGTTCTTCAAAACCTCTAACGCACTCGGGACAGAAATCACAGGTCTTTTTTCCACATTTTTATAGACCCAGGTCATCAATTTTCTCGCTACAAAAGACGGGTCCCTTATATTTCCCGCAATATCACGGGCCTTCCCCGTGATAGCCTCATTATCGCTTTCAATGTTGAATTCCGGCTTGAGAAACAGCTTCATTTTCCCGGAACGGTCCTCAAAAGGTAAAGTATATCCAGCCTTTATGGGTATCTCCTCCTGAACAACCTCAATCATGCCTGAGCGGAATCTCTGTCTCCCCTTGTCCAAAATGGCAGTATCAAAATGCTCCCCGGCGATGCCCTCCACCTTAAGGCTCAGATAGGTCAGCTTAGCAGACTCCCTTAATCTCCCTTTAACATTTATTGCTGCCAACTCATAAAAATCACTACCTCCACCTCCTTCAATATCTCGAGGTGCCATGGCTGCACTGGATTTGATCAGGGTAAGCCCCATGACGCTTTTCTCCTTTAACACTGTGCCTGATTCATCAACCCAGAATGTCATGGGCTGGCCCAGCATCTGTGCTTCCAGGCGGAAAGTACTGTACTCAAGACGGCGAATAACCAGGGTCTCCCTATCTGCTACTTTCACTACCAGTTCCTTTAGTGTCATGGTGGATGGATCAAAAATAGGAAACTTGAATGACTGACCCACCTCGATGCGCCGGCCTTTAAAGAATGGTGCTAATCCAGCACCGATCATGGGCGGGTCTGACAGGCTGAGTCGCTCAGTCCTCTTTGCCTTGCCCTCCCCTATTTCCAGTTGCATGAGATTGCCATCAACAGTTCCCGAGATCTTATAGCTCACGACACCGGATTTCATGCTAAAGTTAAATTTTCTTAGCAAGAACCGCTGATCCACGATCGACCGGGTTACCATGTATATGCTGGTGGGCTGACCCATAAGGTTCAAGTTTAATAGAATCTCCTCCCGTATAAGGTAGTCCTCTCCAGCGGGGTTTATCTGGATCATAGAGTATCCCACTTTTTGTCCCTTGAGAAAGATTTCCATCCAGTCTCGCTGGGGTGAAGCTATTGCTGAAACCTTACCTTCAATGGCATTAGGCTGATCACTGCCACCCCTGGAGTTGACGTTTCTGACCAACACGCCAATCAAGACCAGCCACAGGATAACAATGCTGCTCCCAAAAATATTAAAGAGGTGTTTTCTGTTTTTCAGGACCATATCAGAGAGTTATTTTCCCAATAAATCGTAACTCAGGTTCAAAGTTCAATGGTTCACGGTTCAAGGTTAACTGATGAAAACTGCACGGTTTTGAGATATTGAAGGGTGGCACATTGCGCGTAACTGCTGCCGTTCATAGGTTCATCAACTATTTCAAGCAATATGAAAAATGCGATCCCGCCGCAGGCGAAATCCCGCTTTCAGCGGGAAACCCTCGTATGTGACTCCGCAAAGACAGCGTCACTTTTTTGATCAAACTGGCAACTTCGGTGCCCAGAGGCGGCGCTGAACTGTGAACTTGACAACCTGAGTAGAGTTACAATAAATCCAATATTCCAGCTTCTCAAAACCCCTGGCCCAGACCGTTTACTCATCGTTTTCGTTTTACAATGGCTAAATTTGAAAATGCGGTCAACAATATTCTACACCAATTAAGTCGCACCAGGGCGGGCCATTATTCCAATCGCGGAGCTAAGTTCAATATTATTATATCATATCTGTGGAGAAAATGAGGAAAGTACATTGAGGAACCGGTACAAGGATCATAACCGGTCACAGGATGGCAGAGTTGTTAGGCCTTTTCTTCGATTTCAGGCAATCCGGCAAGAAAGAAGGCACGCCCTTACCGCGGACAACTGACGTTGTTATTACATTTTATATTTTCCAAAGTCCTCTGGGTTGAGACTCTCCAGAATTTCCTGCCACTTCTTTCCTTTTTCTGACTTATCCTGGGGTTCTGATTTCAAGTCTATCCGGCTGGACTGCTTGATCACTTCTTCTGCAACAAAAATAGGCGCTTTCACTCTCAGGGAGATGGCAAGGGCATCGCTTGGTCTGGCATCCAGGGTCATTTCCTTTTCACCCTGTTTGAAATGGATGACGGCATAATACGTGTTGTCTTTCAAATCAGAGATCTCGATCCGGGTGACTTTGACGTCTACCATATCCATCATATTTTTTAACAGATCATGGGTCATGGGTCTTGAAAACTTGATACCCTCCATCTCACTCGCAATGGCAGTGGCCTCTAACAAACCGATCCAAATGGGCAACGTCTCGTCACCGTCAACCGCTTTAAGGATGATAATAGGGCTGTTTGTTACGGGATCCATAGTTAATCCGGAAATGACCATCGGTTTGTACATAAATTCCTCCCTGCGTTTATCAAAACCTTATATCCGTTTTCTATTTATCTTAATTTTTAACCATACAATTCCTTTTGTCAACACCCGTGTCAACACTGCGGTCGTAAAATAATCTCTCTCTTTGTTTTGTCACCTTGTCAGACTCATATTTTCTTAGTAGAATAAAAAAATAAGTTATTTCGTTTCGCTCATCCCGCCTGGCGGGATTGGAATGCCGGGATGTGGAAGATCCCGTCTTTAGCGGGGATGGAATAGAGAGTCAGTTAGTGTTGCGTGTTGCAAGTTGCGCGTTTAAAGTTATCTATGAGGTTGATTTAAATGGGAAAGTCTAAAAACACTCCTTGTTACCCCTATGTGCTTGATCA
>JBDRPB010000174.1:0-8454 GCA_043809485.1 Pseudomonadota bacterium
GGCTTTGAAGGACTTATGTGAAATAAGCAGAGAGGTACTGCTTGGATTTAAGGATGAGATTGAAGGTATGCTTTCGGACCCTGATATGAAGGTAAAACAGGAAGCAATAAAGATTCTGAAAAAGATCAGAACAGGCCCCGGAATATAATTACCTAAAGTGATATTTGAATGAGTGTATTTACTCAGGTACTTTATTTTTTTGTCTAAAAGATACCTGAGTTACGACTGTACCTGGAAAACTATTGAATGCCCTTCTTCACTTAGGATGGCGACAACTTGAGATAGAGAATCTTCCCGGACAAATATATAGTCTGTATCATACGTTGAAATTGCGAAAATAGGGATTGTTACCTCTGAAAGTGGATTGATGACCGCAGCAAGAATCCCGGTCAAAGAGAAATCTAACGGCCCGCTAACTTTCAGTGCTCGCCAATCACATTCAGCCCTGATATTCTCAGGAACATCTTTACTCAAGCAAACTATAGAAAGTTCATCTCTCGAACGTGTAATGGAATAGAATTCCTCATTCCGACTCCAAGCTGGAATATCAGCATCTGGAGAGAGCCGACAAACAGCAAATTGGTCAGGTAGAATTGAAAGGGTTAGTTTTGGCATTTACGTATCATAGGGTTTATTGTTGTGGAAAAACCATTTTCCCGCACAAACTCAGATCATAGCCATCCAGTTTCTCAGCCATCTCCCGGAATTGGGGCTCATGGAGAAGCCCTAAGAAAAGCTGAACACCCTGTTCAAAAAAATGCTCTTTTGAAATCAGAAGATCATATCTTTCCCAGCGAAGAGGGATGAAGTCCAGACCCAACAGGTTTGCAACAGGCTTGATTGCAAGCGCCGCGTCAACCCTGCCTGAAAACACTTCCATGGCCACATCCAGGTGGCTTCTGAATTCCTGCTGGTAACCTTCTATTTGCGATCCTTTAAGCCCGGCTTTGTCAAGTTCCCTGTCAAGGAGCAGGCGCGTGCCTGTGCCTTCAGGACGATTGGCGATCTTGATTCCTGGTTGACCCAGGTCGGAAACGCGGGAAATTTTCTTTGGATTCCCTTTGGCTGCCAGAAGGCCCTGTTCTCTTCGACAGAAATTAACCAGCACGGGAGATTTTCCTTTAAGTTCCTCCCGGGCAAAGTCAAAATTATATTCCTGTTCATCCTCCTGCAAAAGGTGACTGGATGCCACATGGCACAGGTCACTACCCAGGGCCTTTAGTCCTCCCATACTGCCCACATTGCCAAACACGGCCACATGGTCCTTGTGGAGACGATTGAAGAGGGAAATAGTCCTGTCCAAAAGGATATCGTTACTTCCAACAATAATAAGGAGACCGTGATAAGGGGGCAAAGGACCTGACGGTTCAGGGTAATTGATAGTCTGGTTTTCCAACCACTGTTCCACCAGATGACGTGGAAAGAGCCACTTTCCCGTCACCTTGGTTGCCGGAAGCCCCTTCTCGGCAACAAGGGTATAGATCATTTTCTCATTGACATCGAGAAGTTCTGCAACCAGTTTTGTACTTAGAAAAGATTTCGTTTCTTTCATGGCATCTTAAATCCTCTTCATTGTGATTCATCGAATCTGTAATTTTTACACGATTACATTGAAGACTGCTTCTTTCCTTAATGGATGTGATCTGAGCCTGTCAATCAGAAAACCTCAATGCTCTCTGCCGGACACGTTAGCCATACCTCTTCACCCACACCCAGTTGTAAATCTATGAATTTTTCTTTTGGAATCAAAACGCTCAATGGTATTCCCACGTCTACCAGGGCTCGCACCCTGCCCTGCTCACTGGAGAGCTGAATGAGCGTCCCTTTGAAGGTATTATCCTCAGAGGGATCGTCTATTCCTTTGCTGACCCGGAGCTTATTAGGATCAATCGATATTCGGATTGGACCTGCCTTCTGAGAGGGCACAAGCAGCTTCAGCCCATTCTGAAGTACGCAGTACTTGCCTCCTTTCTCGCTAACTTCAATCCGACCGCTGAAGATGTTTTCGTAAATAGATTGTGCGATTCTTCCCTCGTATAGGAACACAATTTCGTCTGCCAATCTTGATGCCTGGATCATATTGTGCGTTGTGAAAATCACTGAAATGCGTTTTCCCCGGTTGATCTCCCGGATAATTCTTTCGATAGTAATTTGATTTTCTACATCAACGCTGGCAGTAGGTTCATCCATGAGAATAACCTCGGGATTACAGGCCAAAGCCCGTGCAATGGCAACACGTTGCGTTTCACCACCTGAGAGCTTGTGGGCGATTGCATGCCTGAACATCTCCACACCAACAAGGGCCAGTAGTTCTCCGACAATCCTCTCTCGCTTTGCTTTCGGAGTGTTTCGAATCTTCAAAGGAAATTCCACATTCTTAAAAACCGTTGTCGAGAAGAGGATGGGTTGTTGTTGAACGAGTACGACCTTCTTGCGCAGCGCCATTAGGTTACCGCGGGTGAAATTTACCTTTTCAGAATCAAACCAGATGTCTCCGGAGTTCGGTCTGGTGAGAAAGGCCAAGATCTCTAAAAGCGTGGTCTTGCCGGCGCCGTTGGGTCCAAGAAGCGCGAGGATTCTGTTCCTTTCCAGACAAAGCCTATCCAAATCCAGTACGGTTCGTTGATCATAGGTCTTTTTCAAGTTCATTAGTTCATAAAGCATAGCGCTACACCCTCGCTCTTCCCTGAATGTAATTTAAGCAGACATTTACTCCAAAGCTTATAATGAGGAGAACAAGCCCAAGCGCAACGCTCAGCACAAACTCACCCTTGTCATATTCAAGGGCCATTGCTGTTGTCATGGTCCGGGTGAATCCTTTGGCATTACCTCCGAGCATCATGCTGATTCCTACTTCAGCGATGACTCTCCCGAAAGCGAGAATGATGGAAGCCACAATCCCGAAACGGGCTTCTCGAACGATAACCCAGGCTGTCTGGAGGATGTTGGCGCCAAGTGTCAAGGCCGTTTTGCGATAGCTGTCATCGATGCGGCTGATGGCAGAGATTGTAAAGGTGGTTACGATGGGTACGATAAGGATCACCTGGCCAATAATCATCGCCTTCTGAGTGTAGAGAAGATCCAACGTACCAAAGATTCCTCTCCTGGCTAAAAAGGCATAAACGAACAGACCAACCACCACTGTTGGTAGAGCCAGTAATGTATTGAGTACGGTGATGAGCAGCCTTTTTCCGGGAAAGGTCCGAAATGCGATGAAAAACCCGGCCGGGACCCCGACCACACTCGCAATGAGCGTCGATGTGCCACTGACTTTCAGTGAGACCTGAATAATAAGCAGCAGCTCGGGGTCCCGAGACCAAATTAGCAATAATGCAGACAGAAAACTATCAGTAAGAAAATCCATATATTGCCCAGTTTCAAGTATCAAGTATCAAGAATTGGCCCAATCGGAGACTTTTCAAATTGAAATTCTGCCTCTACTGAAAATCCAAGATCTTTTTCTTAAGGACTATTGGCCCATAGAAGTTCTATTTTGCATCAGGGGCGGCGTCCGGGAAAAAGGCCTGTTGTCCCTGGATTTTGTAATGGGCAATTAGGGCCTGAGCCTTGGGAGATACTAACCATTTTGCAAAACGATCTGCCAACTCAAATTTCACATGGGAATACTTCTTGGGGTTGATGGGAATAATCCCGTAAGGATTATGAAGCGTAGGGTCGCCTTCGCACAGGATATCGAGGTCAAGGCCTTGCTTTCGACCATATTTGTATTTCAAATAGGTCCCGCGATCAGCGAGTATATGTGCCTGCTTCTCCTCAGCATAGGTCAAGGCTTTACCCATTCCCTGCCCAATGGAGAGATACCACTGGCCAAGCCCTTCAGGGTGCTGGAACAAAATACTTCGTTTTTTTCCTTTCTTAACGATCTCTGTACTTTTCGTAATAAGGGGCACGCCGGTAGCCTTCCATAACGCCTGTTCTTTGGTATGGGTCCCACTATCATCCCCTCTGGACACAAATCTTGCTCTGGCCCCAGCAATGGCCTTCAGCGCAGTCGCTGCATCAGACATCCCTTTAATCTTAGCAGGGTCGCCTGCGGGGCCAAGAATTACAAAGTCGTTATGCATTACTCCCAATCGATACGCTCCATAACCATCTTGAACGAACTTCTCTTCTCTCACCTTTGCATGTACAAAAATCACATCCACATTTCCGTCAATCCCGTCTTTGATGGCGGCACCAGTCCCTTTGGCAATGACCTTAACTCGAATCCCGGTATCCTTCTCCAGTTGAGGCAACAATACATCCAATAGTCCGGAATTCTCCGTGCTCGTGGTTGTGGACATCTTGAGGATCTTATCAGCCCCCAGGGTTGTCCCATGAACCATGCACATCACGAAAGCCATAGCCAAAATCCAAGCTAAACTTCTTTTCACTACACTGTCCTCCTTTTATTTTCGGAAAGTAATTCTTCAAATTAAGCCCTCACGGAAAATAGCTTTATGTCTTATTTGACATAAGAAATAACAAAAAAAGAGACCCTTATCGCGAATATCAGGCTTTTGCCAGCCCAGCAACCTATCGAAGGATCTTCATACCTATGAAGCATATAAGTAATTTATTGTCAATATTTTATTTTAAAAAAATAATGACATATCAATAATATCTAAAATTAACCATAAATTACAGATACTGCCAACAATTCAAATTTTTGGGCCATGAAAGAACCTCCTCCACGCCGCTTTCGGTTAGGAAAATTAGAAATCCTTTCCGAAATCTTGCCGTAAAAAAGGAGATGGTATAGTATTTCTGTCTCAGGTATCTTGACGCAAAGACACCAAGATACCTGGATTGCAAAATCATTAATATTCTATGGGAGATGGGCGGTCAGTAGATCCCTTTCATCATCATTCTCAAATTCTACACCGCTAACTCGTGGTCTTTCATCTATCCTAAGCTGCGCATTACTGTATATCAGCTAAAACTCAGCCGTTAACCGAAGGCCATAGATGAATCCGTTCGGATCATCCGCATCATCGTATTTATCCTGCATGTACTGCACATCCAGTGTCAGTGCAACATATTCATCGAGCGCAAAACGCACATAGGCTTCGGCCACCTGGCTGCTGTCCAGATCTGTATTGCCGCCATTTATATAGGCATAGCCGATGCCGAAGTTGTCGTCTTGGCGTCCCCACAGCTTGCCGCTGATATTGATACCTCCTGATAGAAGATTCTCGCAATCAACCGCTGCCTTGTCATCCTGTTTGCCAACCCGGATCCATGCGCCAAAAATGTCACCAAACTGCTGATCAAAAGACAGGATTGCGCACACCAGCCGTTCCTTATCCTCACCATCTGTATCCAAGAATTCTTTACTGGTGCCGTTGACAATCAACCGGTAGTTTCCCTCTCCCAGAGAGGTCTCCAACGTATAAGCAAGCTGGACACCGTAGAAGTGGTAACTGTTGCCGTCGTCATTTTCACCAATATTCATGATAACCCCCCTGACGCTGAAATTGCCCAGGTCCAGTTCCGCTGCACCACCAATATCGAAGGAAGGCGCAAAACCGTTGGGGCCATTGACCAGGGCCTCGTTCATGAACTGGGTGAATTCGTCATTGGAAAATGCGTTTTCATCCAGATAATCCGTTGCATCTATCAAACCACCAGTTAATCCCAATGAAGCGCTTTCGCCAAACTGGAAAGTATGCTTGTACCAGGCAGTGAGCAGGTAGTCCCTGTTTCGGCCGTTGATGTCTTTTACATCGTCCTCCAGAGGGGCCGCCCAGGGGGCAAGGACAAAGGGGGAAATTTCGTTTAAGCCGTTGCCTGCAGCGAATCCGAATTTGGCAAACAACTCGTTTTTATCCGTGGGCCTATAGCTGACCTCCGCCTGAATTGAGAGGCCACCCCGGCCGGCGTTATCAGCATCTGTATCGTTTACATTCTGATACTGGTATGCGCCCCCTATTACTCCCCCTATGGACAGCTTTTCATTAATGTCTACCGCCAATGCATGGGAAGTAAATCCGAGCAGGATGATACTCAAGATGCCTGCAATTCCTAACCAATGTTTTTCATTTGTCTCACCATCGCGCTTTAACAAAACAATAGCCAAACTGAGCAATCTTTTCATAAATCCTTTCCTCCGAGAATGATAAATTCCTCATCTATATTTATCGCTTCTATCTCGTCCTGTCCTTCCAGTCATGGAACTCGACCCAGATCACTGCGCCTATTTCTATTTCCTTTTCTTCACCGTCCTGCTTCAGTTTTTCATCCGCGGTATTCAAGGCCGCAAACCCCCACCAACCCGCCTTGGGTACTGCATAGGTGAAAACGCCATTTCCATCAGCCTTGATGGTCTGGGCGACCATGTAATCAGTGGGCGCTTCTGCCTTTCCGTCCCGGTTAAAGTGCTCCACCTCCACTTCACAGTAAGGAGCAGGCTTACCGTCCACCTTGACAATTCCTTGAAAAACATTGCCCGTATAAAGCCCGAACGGCTTTGAAAGGGGCACGATCTCTGTTTTCAGTCCAATTTCCTCATCCCATCCTTCATCGTCACCAAATGCAGTGACCACGGTCTTGGTGTAATGCACAATGAAGCAGTCCTCAGCCGGCTCCCAGTAAGGTTTGGGCTCCATGTAGAACATGTAAACACCAGGCCTATTGATCGTATAGTCCATTTCCCAGGCCGTATGCCCCATAACTTTGGTCTTTCCCAGTTTGCTAAGCAAATCCTGTTTTTTACCATTTGCCATGACCCCAAAAACCTTTGGTTTTATCAGTTCCATGCCCACCTCTTCAAAAGGATGGGAAAAGGAGAGTGTTACTTTCACATTTCTGCTCTCCCCCTGCATGACCATACTGTCCGAGGGAATGATCATCCCAAAGTGAGCAAAGGCAATTCCATAGGCACCCAGAACAAATAAACCCAATACGCAACAAAAAAGTGATTTTTTCATAAGCTTTTTCCTCCTTTAGTATGGTTATAAAAACAAAAAAGGCCATGAAAACTCAATAGGGTTTTCAAACCCTACAGACCTTCATGGCCTAAAACTTGCTTTTATTTCAATTGTACATCAGGGCTTCTTGCCCGAGTTGTAACAATTTATAAACTTGTAGTAGCAGGATGTCAATATTTTTTTTTGACTGAAGACGAAAATCCATTGACATAACAACAGCAAAACACTATATGTCTATGGTTAGGGCATGAAGCCTGATAGATTAAGCGAAGTTCGAGGCCACGAAGGTTTGAGAATTTTGAATTGCCGAATCTTGTGGCCTTTTTTTATGTTATTAATGAGGTAGTGCAAGTTATGAGGCGCTCCATAACAAAGAATCCTTGATGCGCCCCAAGTGAGAGGTCTTCCCATGCACATCTCTGAAGGAATATTGTCCGGACCGGTTCTGGTTTCAGGAATTGCGCTTGCAGCGGCAGGTACTGCCATGGGTCTCAAAAAACTGGATTATGACCGCATTCCCCAGGCCGGCATCCTTTCAGCCTCGTTTTTTGTGGCATCGCTAATCCACATTCCCATCGGTCCTTCGAGCGTTCACCTTATCCTCAACGGGATCGTTGGCCTGATTCTCGGATGGGGCGCCTTTCCCGCAATCCTGGTTGCATTGACGCTTCAGGCAGTGTTTTTCCAGTTCGGAGGCATTACAACCCTGGGTGTCAACACAGTTAACATGGCAGTTCCGGCCGTTTTGTGCTACTTTGTGTTCGGGCGCACACTCCACAATCGGCCGTCAATTGCGTTTATTGCAGCCTTTGCGTGTGGTTTCATTTCCGTATTCCTTGGGGCCATTTTTGTTGGACTTTCATTGGTTTTCACTGAAGAAAATCTTTTTAAGGTCTCAGCAATGCTCATAATTGCTCATCTTCCCGTGATGATCATCGAAGGGATCATTACCGGCTTCTGCGTAGCGTTTCTGAGAAAGGTTCAACCCGGCATGCTCCCGGGAATCGCGGAATAAATAAAAGCATTAAGACACAATTTATAAAGATCCAAGAACTCTATAGTGTCAATCCATAAACAAAATATGAACACTGAGTAGTTTCCAATTCAGAAACTCTCTAACCTTCTGGAGTGACAAATGCGAGCACATAGTGCCCCATCTCAAAAGTTTAGTGCCTTAAAATGGCAATATGAAATATTCATATAAATTCATATATTTCACCCATCTGTGGGGGACGGGAAAATCCGAAATTCGAATACCCGCCTGCCATTGCCCTTTATGCATACCGTTGAATGTTTATTCCTTTTTCACACCCTAATGCAGCTGAAACATCCTGAACAAAGAGGCATGGGCGGGCAGGTCGAAACTCGAAACAAATACAAATGACAAAAATATCAATGACCAAAACGAGAAATGGTCGTATCATGAGGTTTTTGTTTAGAATTTTGAAAATTCCCATTTCGATATTGTTTCGGCCCGCCCTGGTGCGACTTACTTGAATTGACCAATGGATAACATAACTTTATT
>JBDRPB010000175.1:0-4765 GCA_043809485.1 Pseudomonadota bacterium
CCTCGGTGCGTATCCTCAGACGTCCCAGAAGATCGGCTATAGTGCTTCCAGCAGGAAGGCATATTTGTAAGTTTGCGAAACTCAACTGCTCTGCTTCGCCTCCGTACCTTGCCAAAGTGCCATACAGCCAAACGTCCACAGCAATATCAGACACTTCATCCTCCTGCGACCAGTGGGAAAATGCCTACCTCATCACCGGGCTCCAGAGTCCAGTCTAAAAAACGGGCACGCCCATTGACAAAAAATACCTTCACCTCCTCATGAGGCAATTTCAACCGATTTACCAGATCAGACAGAGTGGTTCCTTCGGGCATCTCGACTTCAAAGGGGATGCCCGGCAAAACATTGCTGAAATAACGACACAGGTTGGCGAAAAGTTTTACTCGAACTTGCATCATCGCCTCAAGGACAACGCACGATGTCCTGAGCCCACAGGCAATCAGCGCAGGACGGGCTCCATCCCCAGCATCCTTCGTTGCGTCCACGGAGATCGCAACTTTCGCGCAGGTCGCAGTCAGGGCAAGAGGGGAAATGAAATCCTCTTACCTCGCTACGAAAACGAACATATTCCTCAGACATCCAGATTTCCCCTAAAGGTTGTTCATTCAGATTTGCGAGGACATACCGATTGACCTGTTTTTTCCTCCCGTCCACGGCAAAATAGCTATAATTATGCGACAGGGCATAACAGGGCGATACGCCTCCATCCCATCCTACCACAATGGACTGATCCTTTACAAATCGGCAGCGCCTCTCAGCGCCCCAGTGCATACGCGGCAGTTCCAAAGTACCCCACATCACCCAGGCATCCGCTTTCACAGGCCAACCGCGAGCGCCCAACGGAGGCCGGGGGGCATAACCATATAGAATTTCACTCTGCATCTCCTCTGTGTATGGAAGAACATTGCTGACCAGGACACGAGCCGCATTGAGCCGCGACGCTAACCTCGTCAGGTCCGCAAGCTCGGCAACATTACTCTGTAGAACTACAAACTCAATCCCCAGGGCGGGAGTCAATGAGCCAAACTCTCTCTTTGCTTCGTTCAGAGTTCGAATGTTGTCAAGAATTTGAGAGAGCATCGCGCCTCGGACGCTTGCATAGGTCTCCGGTTTCACGCCGTCCACCGATACCACCATTCTGTCCACGCCCAGCCTCACCAACTCCCGGGCCATTTCAGCGTTTAGCAAAAGTCCGTTGGAGGCGAGAGTAACGGATACGCCGCGCTCCCGCACCGCCCGGATCATCTCCAGGATATGGGGATGGGTGAGAGGTTCCCCGAAGCCGGTGAAAACAATACGGGTCAGGTCGGGCAGTTGGTCCAGGCTTTCCAATAACTGCCGAAAAGTACTTTGGTCCATCTGCCCTACGGTATCTTCCCAGGCGTTCCGGATGCAGGTCCGGCAATGGAGGTTGCATCCCGTGGTGGGCTCGATATAGAGTTTCCGGATATCAGGGAGGCGCGGAAGAAGAATCAAGTCGCCTTCCCGTCCATCCAGCCAATATTCCGTATTAGGGGAGATGTGCCGCCGCTCGAGAAACGCATTAGGCAAGATTAATCGGCCATGTTCATCAATGCTCACCTTGGGCATGTTTCACCAAAAAAACCACGGGCAGAGCGAAATACTCTGCCCGTTCTAACCATCTTCTAAAGCTCTCCATAGACAGAGTCCAGTGCGCTATCGGGCACGTCAAAAACCTGGTTGTGAGGCGGCAGGGGCTCGTACTTCATGAACTCGGGCACGCGGTCCTCTGCCTTGCTAAGACCAGCCGCCTCATTGAATGCTCTCTCTTTGCGCAGGATTTCTGCGCCAACCTTGGCGGCGTCCTCTGACTTCCAGCTGGCGCCCAGCACTCCATTGCATTCTTCCACCATTCCCTCAAAGCCACTGGCAATATCTAAAATGGCAAAAGCGATGAACAGACAGTGGCCGGAGGAGTCAATGAAGGCGGTCGTTGCTTGGAAAGCACGGCTGAGGGCAGCTTTGCCTTCTGGGCTCAATGGGTCTGCCTTACCGCCAATGCTCAGAATTTCAGGAGCAATGGTATAGCCGGCTGTATGATCAGCGCCCATGGTGCTGGTAGCATAGGTGATGCCAATTCCTTTGACCGCACGTGGCTCATAAGCGGGCATGCTTTGGCGCTTCACAGTGGGCACACGGGTCATGCCATAGGCTTTGCCGGTGAACTCTGTGCCACTGCCAAGGATTCGGCCTAAAGGTGTCCCTCTACCCATCTCTTGGACGAGCCCAATGGCTTTCTTACCATCACCGAATGGGATGACACCTGCCTCCATGGCTACTGCCAGAGTAGTCCCGGTCTCAATGGTGTCCAGACCATAGGCATTGCATAGACGAATCATCTCGGCGATGTCATCCAGACTATCAATGCCACAATCAGCGCCCAGAGCCCAGTCGGACTCATATTCCACGCAGGAGACGTGCTCTGTGCCATCGGGTTTGTACCAGGTATTGGAGCACTGAATGATGCAGCCAGGGCTGCATGCATGGTTGTACAATTCTTTGCCTAAACGCTGTTTGTTCCCTTCAAAGATGGCTTCGCCGGCGGTCTTGGCCGCACCCTCAAACCGGCCACTGGAGAAATTACGTGTAGGGTAGCCTCCGGCCTCATTCAAGATGTTGACCAGGACGGCCGTTCCGTAGGTATTCAGGGCCCCTTTGGGTTTGGTTATATCGTGTGAACGCAAAGCCTCATCCAGTTTCTTTTTCCCCTGATCAAACAGGGCCTTATCAACGATAGCTACACCAGGTGCCCCTTTGTTTTCTGCCACAATGAATTTGAGTTGTTTACTGGCCAACACCGAACCCAGGCCTCCGCGTCCGGCGTACCGGCTGGGACGCTTTGCAAGGTCATTAAACACAATACCTGAGTTGGCATAGCCGTATTCTCCTGCCAAACCACAGCCTGCAACAGCAATTTTCCCACCGAACCGGTCGTAGATTTTCGGAAATACTTCATACAAGTCCTTCCCCACATATTCATCGGCGGGGAAGAATTCGGCCTTGGGTTTAGCGGCCTTAGCGTCCCAGGTCAGATGGGTGATCCAGTACTTTCCTTTCTCTTTGGGCTGACCCTCCACTACCAGGGCTTTGATCTGCATGGTTGCTAAGTATTGTGCCCATGATGTACCTGCATTGGCTTCCTTGATGCCGCCTGTGAGCGGAGACTTGCCGCCAACAGAGATGCGGGCCGATGTAGAAGCCGGTGTGCCTGTCACAATGCCAGGGGCAAAGACGAGCTTGTTGTTGGGACCGAGGGGGTGAGCCAACGGAGGAACCTCATCATGGACGATAGTGGACGTCAACCCCCGGCCACCCAGGTTCTTGTAAGCCTCCGGCACTTCTTCTAAACGATAACTGCGGTCTGTCATGTTCAGTCGTAGAATCCACATAAACCTTCTCCTCCTTTCTTTTGGAATGCGTATTGGATCATATGATCCAATACGGAAAAAAGTTTTGAAGAAATTTCCTCCCAAATTATTATCGATTATAATTGAAAGGATTTTTTTGTCAAAGCAATTTTATGCCTTAAAGGCGCTCAAGATAGCACCTCTATGGGAAGGTATACAGGTCATTGACACCTCTTCTCCGTTTTTGATAAGATTTGTAACACATGAAAGGGCTCAATACCATCACCGATGTACCGGGAATGAGGGTTGGCCATGCCAGTGATTTCAAGGCCTTAACTGGTTGTACGGTCATTCTCTGTGAAGAGGGCGCTGTCGGAGCCGTTGATATTCGCGGAACAGCAGCCGGGACAAGGCAGCTTGACGCCCTCACCCACATCCATCTGGTCGAAAAAATTCATGCCATTCTTTTAGCGGGCGGTAGCGCCTTTGGCCTCGATGCCGCAGGAGGCGTGATGGCTTATCTGGAGAAAAGAGGTAAAGGATTCGATGTGGGCAAGACAAAAGTCCCGATTATCCCAACAGCTGTAATTTTTGATTTCGGCATAGGTGATTTTCGTGTAAGGCCGGATCACAAAATGGGATACCATGCCTGCCTCAATGCTTCAAAAAAAGCGGAAGAAGGAAGTGTAGGAGTTGGGACAGGTGCAACCGTGGGAAAACTTTTCGGAATAGAGCGGGCCATGAAAGGCGGAGTGGGCACCTGGAGTATCAGCGGACCAAAGGGTCTTATGGTTGGAGCCCTTGTTGTAGTCAATGCCTTTGGTGATGTGCTCGATCCCGACTCTAATCAAATTTTAGCAGGAGCGAGGAAATCAAAGAGAAGTTACCAATTCGCTAATTCATCCAAATGGATAAAGAGAGGGGTGACTCGGAAACAATTTGGGGTCCCGACTCCTTCGGACATCTCTGCCTTTAACACAACCCTCGGCGTCATCGCGACCAATGCCAATCTTTCGAAGAAAGAAGTCCATCAGGTAGCCCAGATCGCCCATTTAGGTTTAGCCAAAATGATCTCCCCGCTTCATACCACCTTCGATGGAGATCTCCTTTTTACCCTCTCGTACGGCAAGAAAAAAGCCGACGTGAATACGATTGGTCTCCTCGGGGAAGCCGCTCTCATGGTGGCGGTTAAGAGAGCAATCACCAAAGCAGACGGATTTGAAGTGATTCCTGCCTATAAGGATATCCATGGAAATAAGAAATAGTTAACATTTGCTTAATCTCGGACAAAGTGGTATCTTAAAAAGGTGAGGAGAAAATGAGCAAAAAAGAGTTATTAATTAAAGAAATTGACCAAGTCCCAGAACCTTTTCTTGACGAGGTTTTGGACTTTGTCC
>JBDRPB010000176.1:0-4280 GCA_043809485.1 Pseudomonadota bacterium
GCTTCAACACCTCGTAGCCGCAGTTGCTCGCTGGCCAGCACCCCTTCTGAGGATCCTGCCCGCCATCCTGGACGAACTACCGGCTTGCCAAAACCCTGTTCATCCTGTAAATCATGTCAGAAAACGACCTGAGCAGTTACCCTGAAAGTGTGATTTTTAAATTTCACCTCATAATACAACATCTTCAACGGGAAATCAATAAGACACACGTCTGGATAAAGCAAGATCAAAATAATTGCCTATATGGGATGCCTCCTACCCTCATGTTTCTTGTTGACGTTTCCATTCAAAATTAGTAGACTTTTGTCAAACCACAGGATCTCAAATCAACCTCCCAACCTCAACCCTTTAGAGTAAGTTATGAAATGGGATTTCCAGAAGGCTCCAGAATGAAGGCTCCAAATCGGATTCTTTTATCCCCTTGGGGGCTTTCTTGATTTTGTATTTCATAAATCAAAAATCATTAAACACAACAGCAAGCTGCGCTGATGGCATTCTTCAGAGATGGACAGCAAGGAGGTGTACCATGTTTTTTATCAATAAGTGGAGGACGCGAGTTGCTACCACTATTAGTGGTGCTGCTATGGATTGGACCAAGATCGAGGCTCTGGCGGCCAAGATAGGACCCAAATCAGAGTATCCAGTCGTAGTCATTGGAGCGGGTTTGGGTGGACTCACTGCAGCAACCTATCTGGCCAGGAACGGCTTTCCAGTGACCATGATCGAGCAGCATAATATTCCTGGCGGCTATGCCACCTCTTTTGATCGGGCTGGAGGAAATTTTACCTTTGAGGTATCGCTCCATGCCACTTCAGCGATAACACCATTTTTGGAAGAGTGTGGTGTTAAAGATAAGATTGAAATAGTCAGGTTACCCGACATTATGCGGGTTATTGTTCCTGATTATGACCTCGTTTTACCTCAGCAGGATCCAGAAGGGATCGTTCGCCTTCTTTCAGAGAAGTTTCCTCAAGAGGCAAATGGGATTCATAGTTTTATGAACCACCTGAATGGTGTTATCGAAGAAGCAAGACGACCATTCAATGAAAAGTCGGTCCTTTCCAAGATCCTTTATTGGTTCACTCACCCTATTATGTGGAGCATGCGTAAACAGAATTTTGCCCAGGTACTTGATAAGTATGTCAAGGACCTCAGACTCAAAACCATCCTATCATGCTATTGGGGGTATTATTTGCTGCCTCCATCCAAACTCTCAGGCTTCATCTATACTCTTGCGACAGGTGGATATATTTTTGGGGGTGCGGAATATATTAAGCGCCGTTCCCAGGATTTGAGCTATGCCTTAATGGATGCCATCGAGAGGCATGGGGGTCGAGTTCTTCTAAGGACTGAGGTTGAAAGTATTTTGCTAAAAGACAAAGCCGTGGTCGGTGTGAGAACTGCTGACGGTAAGACTTACACAGCCAGAGCAGTCATTTCCAATGCCAATGCACCGGCAACATTTGAAAAGATGCTTCCATCAGGGGTTGTACCAAATAATTACTTAGCAAAACTCCGGACCTATCAACCCTCCCTTTCCAGTTTCATTGTATGGCTGGGCATTAACCAGGAACTTCGGGGCAAAATTAAGGGCTATCATATCTTCGTCACTGATAGTTACGATCCGGATTCTGATTATGAGGCCTGTTTGGCAACTGACGCCTCTAAGGCGGCCTTTTACGTCACTATGTATGACAATGCCTTTCCTGGATATTCCAAGCCCGGAAAGAGTTCGATCAGTCTATATATGCCCTGTGGATACGCTTCATGGAAGGGATTTGAGACCGACTACTTTGCGGGTCGCAAGGAGGCTTACCGAAAAGAGAAGGATCGAATCACACAGATCCTTATTGAACGCGCTGAGGCTCGCGTGATCCCTGGTCTGAGATCAATGATCGAGGTTGTGGATGCGGCTACACCTCTAACGAACATTCGCTACACCAAAAATCCAGAAGGTGCTATCGTTGGGTACGAATGGTCTAGGGAAAATGCCTTTATTAACCGCATCAAAAATCGGACTCCAATAAAAGGGCTTTACTTGTCTAGCGCCTGGGGTAATCCGGGCGGAGGATTTTTGCCTTTGATGATTGGCGCGCAGGCTACATTTAAGGCCTTGGTTGAAGACTGGACGCGAAAGACATAATTAAGCCTGTTCAATACTTGTTTATGATAATGAATATAGTTACTTACAAACATGAAAAATCGAAGATAACCCATTTTTATTGGATTTCCGGAGGATCAGCCTTCGGAAGTCCAATGTTTTGAAAAAAGATAACCCAAAAATTGGGCGATTCCGGGGGTAGGTTAACCCAAGAAATTAGCGTTTGCCGCTCTCAGAAAATAAGGGATATTTTTAAATTCCTTTTCTATTTCAGTATGTTTGGTCTTTTTCTAAATATTGAACACCAGTATTGAACAGCAAACATCACCTGATACAGTTGGTTTTCATGGTAAAAACTGAATTATTGAACAGGCTCTAATTGTGCAATGAGGTGATGGAACCTTTGACATTGCAACTTCGTTTTTGCTGAAACTGTTATGCAACTTTCACTTCGTTATCGTTAATCATTTACCCCTCTCATAAGTGAAGATTCGTAGGTGCAGACAATAAATCCGTTGGCTCGGCAATCTTGAGGCGGCTTTTTATTGAAACCTTCCTGTACTGTTGTTTTTCTATTCGCGATAGTCCATGCAGCATTTCAAGTGTAAATCTTCGATTCGGAATGAAAACGGGGCTATTTTCCTCTTGACTTTCCATTCACATAAGAACATTAGTTAATCATCGTTTCCCTTCTTAGCTCAGTAAACCCATCAACCTTCCCCTTAACCTTTTGGAGTCCGCTGTGAAAAGGAGTTATCGGAAAGTGCCGATATTTAGCCTCCAAGGGGTTGTTTTCCCCTTTGGAGGTAACTTATTGATGTAAAGCCAACAATAAAGCCTATTTCCGACATTATTTGACATAAAAGGAGGAGAAGCCATGGGAAGGTATCTTGTTCTTTGGGAAGTGGACCATAGTAAAATACCCATTGATCGGAAGGAGCGAGGAGCTGGATGGGCTTTCTTAATGTCCATGATTAGGAAAGACATAGAAAAAGGTATAAGCAAAGATTGGGGGGCATTTATCGGAGAAAGCAGTGGTTATGGTGTTCTTGAAGGTCCTGAGCTGGACGTAATGAATGCTCTCCAACAATATGTTCCGTTTTGCATCTTTAAGACACATCCTATCGCTACAGAGAATCAGGTCAATGAAATGATAAAAGCGTTAACTTCATGATTGGGGAAGGGGTTGACAGTCAGGTGTATCGAGGAGGGGAAACAATGCGTCGCCCAGACGATCATGCCGTTGATCATCACGCATCTACTGAGGTTCTCATGAACTGAACCTATGAACAGAAAGGAGAAACCACCATGTCAGAAGAGAGCAGGGCCATGACACGTCGACTCATTGATGAAGTAAACAAAGGGAACCTGGATGTGCTGGATGAGTATTACACCTCTGATTTTATCCTCCACCAGCCCCCATTCCCCGATATTAGAGGACTGGCGGTCTTCAAACGGTTCCAAGCCAATATGCGCACTTCATTCCCCGATGTTCAATGGACAATCGACGAGATGATCAGCGAGGGGGACCAAGGTGCTGTCCGCATCACCTGGCGGGGCACAAACACCGGACAATCGAAGTTCCTCCCTTTTCCGCCCACCGGCAAGCAAGTAACATGGTCGGGTTGTGTGGTGAGTCGTATGGCAGGGGGGAAAATCATCGAATCGTGGAACTATGCTGATAATCTGGGACTGATGCAGCAGCTCGGCATTATCCCGCCTATGGGATAGTGGAATATGCAGTCCAATGAATGAAGTGACTGTTGTCATGAGTAATCGGGCGCCGGTTGAGGTCTGAGAAGAGGCAGGGTCGTTATGGCTCTGCCTCTTTCGCATATTTCAATCAGTAATTCTTGCCTTTCCAAGCTAACACAGGTCACACATTAGTAGATGCTATACGTAACAAAATGATGATTGCTTCTTAGGTTTCTTTGGTTCATCATCTATCTGTATTTCCTATTGAATCACAGTAAAGGGGGTAGTGATGGATCAGAGGACCATAGAATCTTGCAGTTTCATTTCGACGAATGAATCCCTAACGACTTTTGGAAGCGTTGATCGACGGGAGGGGATTCACCCATCCATTGTTTTTGCCAAAATCAACAAAGGAAAATTAGAGAGGCCGTATTGTCCTGAATTCGAGAACAAGACGAGAGCGCTTCAATGGGCACTGAATCGC
>JBDRPB010000177.1:0-2380 GCA_043809485.1 Pseudomonadota bacterium
CCCCCGAACGAATAATACATGAGCAAAAGCCTCAGCCTGCCAGGACTTAAGATGCATTTTTAATTTATTTTGATGTTTTTGTCAATATTTTTGTAGTTATTGTATGATAACCTCAAAAATGGATATTTCTATTGATCTAAAGGGTCCTCAGTGTTAAAAATATAAAATCAGTTAAGAAAAAGGTTTTGAATTTTCAATGTGGAGGGTAAATACCTATGACCTCAAAAATTACCATCATCGGCGCGGGGCCTGGCGGTTACGTTGCCGCCATACGTGCTGCTCAACTTGGAGCAGAGGTCACACTCATTGAACATGATAACGTCGGGGGGACCTGTCTTAACAGGGGGTGTGTTCCATCCAAGGTCATGAGGACATCGGCTGAAATTCTTGAGAAGTTTCATAGAGCTCAGGAGTTCGGTATAAACGTCACTGAAAAGGTCTACCCGGATATGCAGCGTCTCATGGCGAGAAAAGAGAAGGTGATCCGAGACCATATAAAAGGTATTTTCAAGCTTCTCAAGCATCATAGGGTCAGCTATCTGAAAGGTTACGCTTACATTGAGGGAGCCAATTCTATTAAGGTAAAACTGCCGGATAACACAATACATGAAGTACCCTGGGACAGGTTGATACTGGCCGTGGGTTCCCAGCCGCTCAATATCACCTCATTTCCGTTTGACGGGAAAAAGATTATTTCCAGCAACGAGGCCCTTTGCCTGAGCGAAATACCTGAATCATTAGCGATTGTTGGGGGTGGGGTCATCGGGTGCGAATTTGCATTCATTTTTGCAGCCCTGGGCTCTCATGTAATTGTGGTGGAGGCCCTGTCACGCTTGTTACCACTTCCCTCGGTCGATGAAAATTGCTCTAAGGTCCTTCAACGAGAAATGAAAAAGCGAAAGATAAAATTCGTTGTCAACCAGACCGTGGAAAGGGTGGAGGATAAAGAGGGCAAATGTCATGTGACTATCGGGCCTTCTCCCTTTGACACTATACAAAAAGAGCGAGGTTTAAATCCGCAGAAAGTGGAAGTGGAGAAGGTTTTGGTGTGCATCGGGCGCAAGCCCAATACTGCCAATATAGGTCTTGAAAAACTTGGGGTGAAGACAGACGAGAAAGGATGGATTATTGCTGATGAACGGATGAAAACCAGTATTCCGGAAGTTTACGCTATTGGAGACGTTCTGGGTCCCGCAAAGATAATGCTTGCCCACGTGGCTTCTAAAGAGGGTTTGATTGCCGCAGAAAATGCCATGGGGAGAAACCGAACAATGAATTACAATCTTGTGCCAGGCGCAATTTTCACCATGCCTGAAGTTGCAAATGTAGGATTGACCGAGGCTCAGGCCAAAAAACAGGGGCTTAATGTTCGAGCAGACACGGTCCTTTTTAGAAATGTGGCTAAGGCACAGGTTATAGGCGAAATCGCGGGTGAGGTAAAGATAGTTTCGGACACTGAAACCGGAAAAATACTGGGAGTCCATATGATTGGCCCGCATGCAACTGACTTAATTGGAGAGGGGACATTGGCAATTCAAATGGGGTGCACTGTAAAAGAACTGGCAGAAACAATTCACGCGCACCCCACCCTCGCTGAGATCATGGTGGAAGCCTCCTATAAGGCGCTGGGCAAGGCCTTACATGGATGATTTATGGATCAACCCTCAAACCCTGATAACACATCCAGCACATAATCGATATCCGTCTGTGTGTGCGCGGCGTTGATCTGAAAACGGATGGTTTCATCGCCTCTTGGCACTACCGGAAATGTCAATCCCACTACCAGAACACCTTTTTCAAACAGATATTGCACCATTTTGTGTGTCCTGGCCGTATCCCGCACCAAAAGTGGGACAACCGCATGGGGCCCTGGTATGGATTCCAGGCCGAGCGCCGTGATACCCTGACGGAATTGTTCAATCCTTTCCTTAAGGTTTTTTAGCCTTTCCAATCCTTCCTGGCTATCGCAGATATCAATTGCCTTCATAGCCGCAGCGCAATCCGCCACACTTAAAGGATTGGTGTAGATATATGTATCGGCTTTCTGCCGGACTGCTTCAACTACTGCCTGACTTGCAGCAATAAAACCACCGTTTACGCCAAATGCCTTGCCAAAGGTTCCGATTATCACATCGGACTGTGTGCCGGTATAATCAGCCGTGCCCCGACCGGTTCTACCGTAGGCTCCGATGCCGTGAGAATCATCGACCACAGTAATGACGCCGTCTTTAAATCTGTTGTGATAAGGTACGGCGATTTTTTCAATCTCGTCAATAGGCGCATAGTCGCCGCGCATGCTGAAAATCCCATCGAAAATGATAACCACTCGTTCAATATCTTCAGGAACGGCCTTCAGACATTTTTTCAGGGAGTCCATATC
>JBDRPB010000178.1:0-16454 GCA_043809485.1 Pseudomonadota bacterium
AAAATCGCATCATCCCGAGACTGTTGTTCTCTCAGGGACAGCCTGAGGTGTGCAGCATGGTATCGCGAAAAAATCATACAGGTTTTTGTCCCCCGAATGGCCAGGTTGGCTGCTGAACGTATCAGAAATTAATAAACCCAGGAACTGAATTTCGGAATTCAGGTATTTAGGTATTCCTCAATTAATGACTCTAAGGAGATCGAGATGAAAAAGGTGTCAGTTTCTTTTACCTTAAATGGTGATCCCGTAACAGCAGAAGTTCCAATTACGTGGTCACTTTTAATGACATTAAGGGAGTATTTTGAATTGAACGGTGCTAAAAAAGGGTGCGGGGTCGGTGAGTGTGGTGCCTGCACAGTCATTGTAGATGGCGACGCAGTGAGTTCATGTTTGTATCCAATTCCCGAGATAGAAGAAAGATCAGTGACCACCATCGAGGGTATTGCCAGTGCTGAAGGAGCGTTGCACCCACTTCAAAAGGCATTTATTGAAAACAACGGGGTCCAGTGTGGGTATTGCACATCTGGAATGCTCATGTCTGCAAAGTCCCTTCTGGATCAAAACCCTGATCCAACGGAAGACGAAATCAGAACAAGCATTTCTGGCAATTTCTGTCGTTGCACCGGATACATTCAGATTGTCGAGGCCATAGGGATGGCCGCCAAAGAAAGCGACAGAAAAGAATTACTCAATTTTCCATAAGGGCCTAACGGAGGAAGTGATGTCTGAGTATCTGTATGTGGGAAAGAGCATTCCAAGAACCATAGAGACTGACAAAGTAACAGGCAGGGCCATCTATATCGATGATCTCAAACGCCCGGGAATGCTCTATGGAAAAATACTTTACAGCAAATATGCCCACGCAAAAATCAAAAACATTGATAAGTCCAAAGCAGAAAAGCTTCCCGGTGTGAGAGCGATCCTAACCGGATACGATATCCCTGATGTGAGGGTCGGATTCATAAAAGATCAAACGGTACTGAAAAGGGATGTGGTTCGTCAGTTTCGCGATGAGGTAGCCTCCGTTGCAGCCATTAGTCCCGAAATAGCAGAGGAAGCGCTGGATTTAATTAAGGTAGAATATGAAGAGCTACCCGCAGTATTTGATCCTGTCGAAGCCATGAAGGAAGGAGCGCCCCTTGTCCACGAAGTGGATGCAAGGGGAAGACCTTTAAAAAGCAACCTCCTTCCACTGCCCTGGAAATTCTATGCCGGAGATATCGAGACGGGCCGCAAGGCTTCTGCTTACACAGTAAAGGACAGCGTGAGTACCACCTGGGTCAATCAGTGCTGTATGGGGCCGAGCGGATGTGTTGCAGAGTTTGATATGAATAACAACCTGACCCTGTATGATCAGACTAACGTTATTCATTTGGGCAAGCAGCGAATTATGGAATATTTTGCCCAGATCGGTCTTAAGGGCAAAAAGGTGAGGGTTGTGAATACAATCGTTGGCGGCAGTTTCGGGACCAAACTGGATACGGATATTTACGAATTCATATGTATCCAGCTCGCCTTAAAGACAAGGAAACCGGTAAAGATCTTATTTTCAAGGGAAGAAGAGTTCTTTGCTCTTCCGCCAAGACAACCTGCCATCTTTGACATAGAGCAGGGATGTGACAAAGAAGGCAGGCTTACCTTCAGAAAATGCGAGGCAATCCTGGATAATGGGGCCTACACATCCTGGGGTGCCACAACCCCGTCAGTTATGATGATGCCCATGTCGTCACTTTATCGCGTTCCTAATGTGTCTTTTGAGGCGACCTGCGTTTATACCAATAATATCTATTGCCAGGCCATGAGGGGTTACGGGAACCCGCAGGCAAGTTTCGCTGTGGAAACTTCCATGGATACACTGGCCGAAGAGGCAGGTATTGACCCGGCAGAATTCAGACTGATAAACCGCAATCAGTCGGGAGATGAAACACCTCAGAGGCTGAAAATAACCTCCTGTGGTCTGGAAGAATGTATCAATTCAGTTAAAGATAAACTCGACTGGGACAAAAAGAAAAAAGATAAAAAAAAGGCCAGAGGCGTTGGGATGGCGTCCCTTATCCATGTTGCAGGTGGCGCGAGGGTATATATGTCTGACGGTCACGGGATTATGATTAAAGTGGATCAGAACGGGTGGATTGATGTGTTCGAGAGCGGGACGGATCAGGGCCAGGGTTCTCCCACGGTGATTTCACAGATAGTTGCAGAGGCACTGGGGTTTAAACCCGAGGATGTCTCTTTGACCATGGGTGATACCGGATTGAGTTTATGGGATGCAGGAACACATGCGAGCCGTCACACCTTTATGGCCGGCAATGCGGCAATCAGGTGTTGCGAAAAGGTCAAGAAACAGATCCTGGATATGGCTGTCCAATACATGCCCAAATTGATCAAGGGCGGTTTTAAGAGGAAAAAGAGAAAGGATCCCGATTTTGTAGAACCGGATCTTGACTACAGCCTGATTTCGAATCCCGAAAATTTAGACATAAAAGACAGGATGGTCTTTCCCAGAAGTGATCCTGATCATCCTTATTTCAAGATGGATGTGCGTGAGATTGTGAGAAGCGGGCTCCATGTGGGAGTGGGTGACAGCAGGGTTGTGGTCGCCGAGGAATTCTATGATCCACCCACAGAGATGCTGGACAGAGAAATGAAAGGAAACCTGTCCATGACCTATGCCTTTGGCACTACAGGCGTTGAGGTTGAAGTGGATGAAGAAACAGGAGAGATAACGATTCTTAAGCTTATCGCCGCCCACGACGTGGGAAAGGCAATAAACCCGACCCTTTTATTAGGCCAGGTCTATGGCGCAGTCTATACGGGCGTGGGTTACGGCCTCACGGAAGAGATAAAAGTGGTTAATGGGAGAGTTATGAACCCCAGCTTCCGTGACTACAAGATGCTTACTGCCAAGGATGTCATTCCTATTACGCCCGTCGTGATTGAACCGGGGGATGAGGATGGACCTTTTGGGGCCAAGGGAATTGGTGAACCCGGACTTGTTCCGACCGCACCTGCCATTGCCAATGCTATCTATGATGCCATTGGTGTCAGGATCATGGATCTGCCCATCACTCCGGAAAAAATCCTGACAGCACTCAATAATAAGCAGTAGGAAGTAGACAGTATGCAGTAAGGAGTAAGGAGTAAGCAGCGATCTTTCCACTGTCGCCTGACTTTGGCCGAGCCAGTGATGAATAACCAGTACCCTTCACTCCGTATCAAATATCCAGCATCCAGAATCCATCATCCAGTACCGCGTACCGAGTATCCATCATCCAGCAGGGAGGCATATATGTCTGATGGCAGGTTTTATCGGTTAGGGTGTGACATTGGTGGCACCTTTACTGACTTTGTCCTTTTAAATGACCGGACAGGGGAAATACGAATTAACAAGTGCCTGACCACTCCAGGCGATCCTTCGGACGCTGTGGAGCAAGGCATAAAGGAATTGGAACAGGTGACCCCGGGGTTTGTGGCAAAACTGGATGAGGTGATCCATGGTACCACACTGGTCATCAATTCGATTATAGAGAGAAAGGGAGCAAAAACCGGTCTTATCACCACCAGGGGGTTCAGGGATGTTTTGGAGCTCGGAAGAGAAATACGCTATGCCCCATATGATGTTTTTGCTGAATTTCCCAAACCCCTGATATCCAGGAGGTTTCGATTAGAGGTTGATGAGAGGATTCGGAGTGATGGAACGGTATTGAAACCTCTGGATCCCGAGGATGCGCGGCAGGCAGTAAACAGATTGATCGATATGGGAGTCGAGTCAATTGCGGTCTGCCTTCTCAACTCTTTTGAGAATCCGGCCCATGAATTGGTGATCAAGGATATTATTAACACCCAGGCCCCTGACATTCCAGTTTCAATTTCTTATGAAGTTCTTCCACAGATCAGAGAATACGAAAGAACCAGCACCACCGTGACAAATGCCTATGTCAAGCCCTTAACAGGCAGGTATTTAACTAAATTGTCTGAAAGGCTGGAAACCATTGGTTCGAAGGGAAAGTTATTTATTATGCTTTCCAGCGGCGGCATCACATCCGTTGAAACGGCCGCTGAGTTTCCGGTACGTATAATTGAGTCCGGGCCAACAGCCGCAGTTATCTCAGGCCAGTACTATGGAAAACTTTTTGATATCCCGGAAATGTTCTGTTTTGACATGGGAGGAACCACTGCAAAGTCCTGCCTGATTCAGAGAGGAGTTGCCGGTGTGGTTCCTACCTTTGAGGTAGGTCGCGTTCAAAGATTCATGAAAGGCAGCGGACTCACTATCCAGGTCCCTGTGGTTGACCTGATGGAGATTGGTGCTGGAGGCGGGAGCATTGCAAAGGTCAGCAAAATGGGAACACTGCAGGTTGGACCGGAGAGTTCGGGAGCCGATCCCGGTCCCATATGTTATGCCAGGGGTGGAACTGAGCCCGGTGTGACGGATGCTGACCTGTTGTTGGGCTATCTGGATGAGAACTATTTCCTTGGCGGAGAAATGAAGCTCGACAAGGAGGCTGCTCGACGTGGTATTGATGAAAAGATCGCAAAGCCTCTTGGTGTGGCTTTCGTGCAGGCCGTATGGGGTATTCATGACCTTATTAACGAAACCATGGCCGCAGCAGCAAAAACACATATAGCAGAAAAGGGCGGCAACCCCAGGGTGGCAACTGTGGCCGCATTTGGTGGTGCAGGCCCGGTGCACGCCTATGGTCTGGCCAAGAAATTGGGTTCACCCAGGTTAATCGTTCCGCCTAATGCAGGTGTCGGTTCAGCACTGGGGTTTTTCACTGCTCCCAGGGCGTTTGATCTTGTAAGAAGTCATAAGGTTGCTCTTGATACGGCCGATTTTAGTGAAATCGAAAAAATATTTGAGGTTATGGAGGCTGAAGGGGCCAGGACTTTACAGAAATCAGGGACAGCCGAAGATATTGTATTTGAGAGATCAGTTGATGCCCGGTTTGTGGGGCAGGGATCTGAAACCAATATTCCTGTTCTTGAAAGCAATTTCGCTCATGTGAAAAAGGAAGATATGCGCAGGCGCTTTGACAAAATATATGAGAAGCTTTACGGGAGAACCTATCCCGATTCTCCCGTGGAGTTTATCAACTTCAAGGTGAGGGCCAGCCTCCCTGAAAGGCTGCTACAATTGCCTAAGATGGAAAAAAGGGCTGGTTCGTTAAAAGATGCCATAAAGGGAGAGCGTCAGGCATATTCGGGGATTGCAAAGGATTTTATTCCTTATACGGTCTACGACCGGTACAAGCTGTATCCGGATGCAAAATTTCAAGGTCCTGCAATCATTGAAGAGAGAGAATCCACTGTTATCATTGGCGAAGATGCTTCAATTTCTGTTGACGACTTTGGATTCCTGTGGATTGATTTATAAAAACGAATAGTCCATCTCGGATTAGTGTGAAAGCCTTTGTTCACATCATGTAGGGTGGCATTTTATATGCCACCGCAACCCCGGTCGGGTATAAAACCCGACCCTACAATGCTTTTGTGCTATGTTCCCGACCGGGTTTTCACTAATCCGAGATAATCCAAACGAATTTACTACACAATCAAGTTAATCCTGTAGATACTGTCTAAAAAGAGGAGGTTAAAACATGGGGCAAAAATTTGATCCCATAACCCTGGAGATACTGTGGCGCAGGTTAATATCAGTCGTGGACGAGGCGGACGGTGCGGTTGCGCGCACGGCCTTTTCAAGTCTGCTTAGAGATGCGCACGACTATACCTGTATGTTCACAGACAAAAAAGGTCGAGAACTGGCCCAGGGATCATTTGCAACGCCAGGTCAATCCGGGGCCATGGCACTGGGAATCAAAAACCTCGTGAACAAGCTCCCATTAGATGGATACAAGCCAGGCGATGCTTTCATAACCAATGATCCATGGGCCCTTGCCGGTCACCTAAATGACATATGTGTGATGAGCCCTATTTTTTACAAAGACAGAGTTACAGCATTTACCGCGTGTGTTTTCCATCATTCGGACATCGGGGGCCGGGTATCTTCTGATAACCACGACGTGTATGAGGACGGCCTGTTCATACCCTTAGTGAAACTTTACGATGGTGGGGTTCTAAATGAAGCCGTTATGGAAATGATTCGGTGGAACGTTCGAACCCCGGATGAAGTCACCGGTGACATCCGTTCCCAGGTAGCTGCAAATCATGTGTGTGAAGAAAAAATTATCCAGATGCTTGATGAATATAAGATGGACGGCCTGGATGATCTGGCAGACGAGATCATCAGCCGCACTGAGAGCAGCATGAGAGAGGCCATTCAGAAGGTTCCCGATGGCATTTACAAGGCAGAAGGGATAGTGGAACAGATGGAGGGTAAGGGCGATGTGGTCATAAAGGCATCCATTCAAGTGAATGGAAGTGACATAACGGTAGACCTTGATGGATCTTCTCCCCAGGTAGATTGGGGGGGGAACGTGGTTTATAATTTCACCTATGCCTATGTGTTTATGGCAATGAAGAGCATGTTTGACCCGGAAATACCCAACAATGACGGTTGCACAGTCCCAATAGCCATGAAGGCTCCAGAAGGAAGCGTTGTTCACTGTAAGTTCCCTGCTGCCGTTGCTGCCCGTATGCAGATAGGTCATTTTCTTACGGAGATCATTTACAGGGCAATGGCCGGGGTCCTGCCCGACAGGGTTATTGCGGGAAGTGGCGGGACGCCGGCAACCATGAATGTATTTTACGGTAGGAGAAACAATGGTAGCCAGTGGCATTCGGTGATCATCAGGGGTGGTGGTATGGGCGCGAGCGCCACGAACGATGGATATTATGTTTATATATTCCCTGCCAATGGCGCCAACACTCCTGTCGAGATATTTGAGAGCGATACGCCACTTTTGATAGAAAAGAGGGAGATTATTACGGATTCAGGGGGTGCCGGCAAGATGAAGGGAGGCCTGGGAAGAAGAGTGGTATTCAAAGCCCCTGACGATGAATATGCGCCTCTGCCGCCTGTAAATCTGGGGATTCAGTCGGGAAGGTACCGTTATCCCCCAGAAGGGTTATTTGGTGGTAAAGATGGTTTAAAGGCACAGTTCCTGATCAACGGGAAGCCCGGAAATCCATATGGGCTTACGCAATTCGGGCCAGGCGATGAGATTATCATTGACGTGGCAGGTGGCGGCGGATACGGAAACCCTTTTGAGCGTGATGTGGAATTAGTGGAAAATGACGTGGCCAATGGCTATGTCAGTGTGGAAAAGGCCAAAGAAGATTACGGAGTCGTAATCGATCCAGAAACCATGAAGTCAGAGCCGGAAGAAACAGCAAAATTGCGCGGGTCCTTGAAGAGAGCGTGATCAGGGCAAATACACTTCATTCTGAATGGGCGGCAGGGCAAGGCGCGTCAAGCTCATTCTTTGTTCAATGGCCAAAATTAGAATTGCTGGCGTATTCCTCGAACATGAAAACCGGCATTGGGGTGATGGGCGGCCTGATCGTCATGTGACCAATGTCTTCTATCGGAATCCCTTTCTGAAGCATCAACTCGGTCACAATGGATTCACATGTTCTCCCCTGACATGGACCCATGCAGACCCTGGTTCTCTTTATCTCATTGATATTGCGGAAACCTTTCTCAATTCCGGCAAAAACCTCCTTGACTGTGACGCGTTCGCATCGGCAGACGATAGTATCATCCTCCATGATGGTGAACAGGCCGGAACGTGGTGAAAAAACCCGATTCAATACCCTGGAATACCTTTTTATCTTTTCCCGTGTATGAAAAAGTGATTTGAACTGGCGATCTCGCTCATCCATCGATATCTTTCCCAGTTCTGCCGCAGCATGGGTGCCGGCTATCCTGCCCTCGACTTCGGCCAGGTTGGCCCCATCCACTCCAGACGAATCGCCGGCAGTATAAATATTTGCCACACTGGTCTGCATGAAAGTATCGGTTTCAGGCTTCCATGATTTCAGAACATGATCATAGGCGTGAGCACAGCCGCACAATCGAGCCAATCTGGCCACGGGCAGAAATCCGTAACCTAAGCTGATAATATCCACATCAAAAGTCTTTTCCGTCCCTGCAATCGGCGCCCAGTCTTCATCCAGGCGTGCAATGGTCGCTTCCCTGACCCTGTTATCTCCCGATGCTGAGATCACTGAGTAGGGTCGAAGAATAGGAACTGACTTTTTCAGCACTGGAAACAGATAGGAAACGGCTTCCTTGAATAACCCCTTCTGCCGTATGATTTCGGGCACCAGCTTCAGGGAGTCCTTAATTCTTGTTGCCTCACAAAGGGCAACTACCTCCGCCCCATCCTTAACCAGGCTGGCCGCCACCGAGAGCTGCAACGGGCTGGCGCCTGAAAGAAAGAACCGCTTCCCCGGCAACAACCGTTGAAATTTAATCATTTTCTGCAGACCGCCGGCAGTTATGATGCCCGGGAGCGTCCACCCTGGGAACGGGATTGACCGCTCCATGGCCCCTTCGCACAGAATCAGTTTATCGAACTCAACCAGCTCTATGTGGCCCTTATGTTCCAAGGCCATGGTTGTACCCTCAAAAAAGCCCCAGGCCATGGTTTCACTGAAGATAGTAATTTTGCCCTTTAACTGGTTGAATTGCCGGATGATGTCCTGCCCCACCCGATATCTGACACCAAAAAAACTTTTGTCCTCAATGACAAAATCGCCTGGCGGCTGGCGGTAGATCTGGCCCCCTGGTTCAGGGTTCTCATCCACGACGGCGACATGAACTCCTTGTTGAGCGAGTTCTATAGCGGCCGCCATGCCAGCCGGCCCAAGACCGATAATCAATGCCTCGAATTTTTGGGTCATGTTATTTCGTCCTTTCAAAGTGCTGGGTTTCCACTTTGCACCCCTCTGTCACCGGGGCCCTGCAGGTCCGAACGCTCTTGACACCGTTGACTGTCATAAGGCAACTGTGGCAAACCCCGATATTGCAATAAACCCCCAAAGGTTGAGAGTCGATGGTTCGAGCCACCATATGCCCGGCCGCCATCAGTGCCGTTGCTATAGTTTCACCTTTGAAGGCCTTTAGCGGCTGCCCATCAAAATAGAACTCGATCTGCTCGCCTCTCCTGATACCTGAATTCAAGCGCTTCGCTCCGACTTCCTCAGACACGGCTTAAGCACCTCCTTATAATCTTACGATCTTTATTCATTACGCAAATTATAATTTATAAAGTTGACCCACCAAAATTCATGTTCGCATATTCAACAAACTTTATGTATTTGAAATCTGTAAAAACCGAGGTTTCTGCCTTAGGCTCATATTTGGCAAATGCCAACACTTCCAAAACCTTCACCATGAAATTCAGTTTTAGCAAGGCGATGGACAGAGATTCTGTTGAAGACCGGTTCAATTGGAAAATAGGCAGGGCATCAGGGAGTGGCCCGGGTCAGGCCTACAATTTCGGTCTGCCAGTTCCATCGACTGAAATTAGTATCCCACCCTATCCGGACTATGTTTTTTACGATTCCGAGGCTTCAACGGCAACGGTCTACTTCACAATTCATCAGAACGCATCTGCCGACGGCACAATCGACCCCTCACATATAGAATTCAAGTTCAACGGTGAAGACCGGTACGGATTTACAATGGACCCCGAACGCGACCAATTCAGTGGTTTTTCAAAGGTAGCCTGACCTATCTCAACCGATTCGATTCATCTTCACTGGCGTGAATGTGTCGATGATCTGCGCACTGTCTTCTGCTATTATTCCATACGGCCCTGAAGACGCCGGAATTATGAGCATTTCTCCGTTCGGTCTGGCTTTCGGCACAGGGTATTCTGAATCTTTTGTGATGATCTTGGCCTTGCCCTCCACACTGGCTATAGTGTGGTAACTAAGAATATCCGTGATCTCAAGAACTGCTCCTGGCTCCATTATTATCCTGTGAACCTCAAGCCCTTTATCTTCGAATTTCCCGGGCAGGCGCTCCACAACACAACCATTTTCATTTTTAATAATTTCAGGAAGAGCTTCTTCAGTAAAACCTGGGCTCATTTCTGCGACCCTATCAATATCCAGCATTTTTTCGACTCCGGGTCTTTCGTATCCCGGAAAACAATACCTGACAGGATAGGTCTCACCGTCTTCAAGAGATTGCGTGGGGCCGGGTATTTGAGGCTCCACGACTTCAATCCCGGGGCCTAACGCATGCAATGTTCCTGACGGTATTGGTATAACATCCCCGATCTTGACCACGCGGTAGTTGTAAAACCATTCCACTCTTTTTCGCGATGTATCCAGCTCTACAACAAGTTCCCGTGTGCCTGGAACATAATTTCTCACAGTTTCTGCCGCTAAGGCAGCATTTTTAGAGTTTTCAAGGGCCTGTTTGCCACGATCACTGCTCTCAAGAATTTTGATGAGCCTATTGAGGGCCTCTCCGTAACTTTTTAAAATCACTCCGTACTTTTCAGCGACCCTGCCTGAATATTTTTTAACGGCCTCAAGACTGAACCCAACAATGAGTACCGGTTTTCCTCCAGCTATTGATTTATCGATGCCCGTTACTATCCAGAGTTCATTTTTGGTGTCGTGAAATTGAACGGAAAGCCTTGCTTTAGGAGTCAGTATTTTGACAAGCGGAAGAGTCTTACCAAACCTTTCCATTACTTTTTTTCCGAGTACTTTTTCCGGAATAACCTTGACTATGTCCGCCAGGCGAACAGCATCTTCTCCAACACGAACCGTTGAACTTTTTTCTCCGGCCTCAGCGCCATACCAGTATTCGCCTATCCCCTTTACCCCCCATACCTTGAGTTGCCTGTAGGGATGAATATATAAAGGCAAGCCCTGAATTGTATCATCAATAACCCTTTCCAGCGGGGAAACAGTGTCTTGAACCATCTTATCTCCGTATTACCCTAACTGAGCCAAAAGGTGCTAATAAATCCCCTCTACCTCCCCTTTACAAAAGGGGAGGAATTATGCTTCCCCCTTTAATAAAGGGGGATCGAGGGGGATTTTGTTCGATCAATGTGGAAAGATCTGCCTATTTTATGAAGTGCCTAAAAACACTTATAAAAACGTTTTGGTAACTGGTGCGTTTCAAGTGTTTAATATTAAAGTCATAGTGTCTGCATCGATATTGCCGCCACTTATTATGACGCCGACTTGCCCCTTCGGTGATACCTTTCGGCTTAACAAGGCTGCCACTCCCAGAGCTCCTGAAGGCTCCACCACTAGCTTCATCCTATAAAACAGGAACTTCACCGCTTCAATAATATCTGTTTCCGATACCGTTCTCATATCATCAACATACTTCAAGACCAATGGAAACGTCACCTCTCCGAGAGAAGGCGTACGAGTTCCATCGGCAATGGTGGGTGGATTTCTGACAGTGTGGAGTGTCTTTGTATGAAAGGATTTTGTAGCGTCATCGGCCAGTTCAGGTTCAATGCCAACAACCCGGCAGGATGGATCAATGGCTTTGCTGGCAATGGCTGACCCACTCAGGAGTCCTCCGCCGCCACAAGGAACCAGCAGCATATTGAGTGTCTTGACTTCTGCAAACAACTCCAGGGCGGCTGTTCCCTGGCCGGCGATAACGTCTAAGTGATCATAAGGCGGTACTATTGCATAACCGTGCTCGACTGCAAGAGCCTTTGCAATCTCTTGACGGGTCGCTTTTTGAGGATCGTACTCGACAACGGTTGCACCATACTCTTCAGTGGCAACGCGTTTTGTAGTGGGTGCATCATTCGGCATTACTACCGTGGTCCTGATTCCCAGTAATGTTCCCACAAGTGCGACTGCCTGTGCATGGTTTCCTGAGGAGTAGGTAATGACCCCTCGAGCTTTATCAGCATCTGAAAGCCGAGACATGGCGTTGAAAGCCCCACGAAACTTGAACGCACCCATCCTCTGAAAGTTCTCGCACTTTAAATACACTTCCACTCCCACCAGCCTGTTGAGCGTTCGAGAGGTCATAATGGGAGTGATATTTGCGTGATCTTGCAGTCGTTCCTTCGCCGCTTTTATGCGCTCAAACATATGTTCTCCAGTTTGGTTAAAGGCTATGGTTCAATCTTCGTCCCCAGCACCTTAAGGAACTTGGCCAACCACTCCGGGTGAGCCGGCCAGGCAGGTGCCGTGACCAGGTTGCCATCAACATGGGCCTTGTCTACAGGAACCTCCACCCACTGACCACCCGCACTTTTTACATCCGGCCCTACTGCAGGGTATGCAGTACAGGCTTTACCCTCGATCACGCCAGCGGCAGCCAGTACTTGTGCTCCGTGGCAGATTGCCGCAATGGGCTTTTTGTTTTCTGCAAAGTGTCGTACTGCTTTTAGCACGGCCTCATTCAGTCTGATATACTCCGGTGCCCTTCCTCCCGGGATGATGAGTGCGTCGTAGTCCACTGCCTTTACATCGTCAAAGGTGGCGTTCAATGTAAAGTTGTGGCCCGGCTTTTCACTGTAAGTCTGATCTCCTTCGAAGTCATGAATCGCTGTCCTAATCTGGTCCCCGGATTTTTTCCCAGGGCATACGGCATGGACAGTATGTCCCACCATCAATAGCGCCTGGAATGGCACCATCACCTCGTAGTCCTCTACATAGTCACCCACAAGCATTAAGATTTTTTTTGCGCTCATATTGCCCTCCTTTCTGATGTTTGATGCTTTCCTACAATACGCCTGTCTAACCCGACGTCTCGCGTCGGCCCATGAACTGCCTGCTTCTATCGGTTCCTTGGCAATACTACCTGATTGAGTATCGCTCAATTAAGATAATACTGTCTTTCCCTATAACATACTTTGTCAAATTACTCAAAATTATAAGACATGAATAAAGGACTTGACAAACAGGTTGCTATAAGCGCCAATGACCAGGGGGATAAATATGAAGCTACGCTCGCTCGGAATGTCAGATGTAAAAATTACGCCTATCATCATGGGCACCTGGCAGGCAGGCAAACGCATGTGGGCAGGTATTGATGACGCCGAAATCACCAAGGCGATCCGCGCTGCCTTTGATTCGGGCATCACCACGTTCGACACAGCCGAGGAATATGGGTGGGGCCATTCCGAGCGCATCCTGGGGAAAGCACTGGCCGACGTCCGGCATCAGGTGGTTTACGCGACCAAGGTATTTCCCAATCATCTCAAATACGACCAGGTCATTGGGAGGTGTCACCGCTCCCTCAAAAACCTGAACACTCATTATATTGACCTTTATCAGATACATTGGCCGGCCGGTTCCTGGGGCACCAAAGTAGCCCCGATCCAGGAGACCATGAGGGCCATGAATGAACTCCTGCAACAGGGAAAGATCCGGGCAATCGGTGTCTCCAATTTCTCTTGCAGTCAATTAGAGGAAGCAGCCCAGTTCGCTCGCATCGACAGCCTGCAACCGCCCTACTCCCTTTTCTGGCGGCATGTGGAAAAAGACGCCATGCCTTACTGTATTGAGAATAACATCACCATTCTTGCCTATTCTTCTATGGCCCAGGGGGTCTTAACGGGCAAATTTGGCCCAGACCACAAGTTTGCCAAAGGAGATCATCGGTCGAAAAACAAGCTGTTTAAGGGGGAGAACTTCAAGAGGGTGCAGCAGGCACTGAACAGGCTTCGCCCCATCGCGGATCGATATGACTTTAGCCTTGGGCAACTGGCGCTTGCCTGGGTTATATCGCATCAAGGGGTGTGCGCTATCGCAGGAGCACGCAACGCCGAACAGGTCTTACAAAACGCCAAAGCGGCCGAAAGACATTTATCTGACACAGATTTAAAAGAAATGGACTCCATCAGCCGGAGCGTGACAGATTGTCTGGATGCTAATCCGGTCATGTGGGAATTTTAATTCAGGCTTGCTTCATTCTCTGCTTCAAGCGCAAATTCTCAGCAAAGCGTCAGGATCCGCATCCCTCCGAATCCCAAGACGCGTGAGAGCAAAATCATAACGCACCGGGTCCTCTGGCTCGATTCGCCGAAATGCACCGGTGATCTCTTTGACAGTGCGCATGTCCGCATTTTTTCGATGTGTCAGTTTCAACAGGGAACATATGCGGTGCATGTGAGTATCCAATGGCACCATCAGTTTTCTTGTCGGTATCTCCAGCCACCCGCCCGGATCAACGCGATCTTTCCTCACCATCCAGCGCAGAAAAAGGTTCAGTCTTTTACACGCGCTCCCCCTTTCAGGCACAGGTATAAGGCTATTGCTGTGACCGTTGAATCGTGCCGTCAGTTCACTCACCAGAAACGAAAGCGCAGGGAGGATGTCTTCATCATCCTTGAAACCCGAAAGGAAACATGCGTAAAGAGTACCATAACGGTCAACTACGCGCTTTACGCCGTAAAGCATCCCCGTGAGGTCCTTACTGGCGGTAAATCGATGTTCGAAATCTTTAAACGTCCTTTGAAGGGATACAGGCGTGGCGTGTTTAAGGAAATCATACGGAGAGGGTCCCATTTTTTCGAGAACAAATCCGACGCTTTTAAGGATCTGAGCCACTCTCCCATAGGCAAGGGATGAGGCTACAATGCCAACAATTTCCCGATCCCGTGGAGCTGCATATTGGTAAAGGAATTCGAGAGGGTCTGGGTGTACCCATTTGCGAGAGTTATAGGTGTCATAAAGCTCATCGAGTCGGGTCTTGTTGATTATCGGGGCGTGATCTGCCTTCATTCCTCTTCCCAGGCTATACAGTCATTTGGGCAAATACATATGGCCTCACGGACCTCATCTTAAGGGTACAGGGCGAGGTCCGCAACTTCCATGAGACATGTTTCTTTGTTTCTTCTAAAGACCGCGGGGCAAGTTTCCAGACATGAATCGCAATCCGTGCATTGACTCAAATCGATGACAGGAACCTTTTTCACTTCAATCTTCTTCAGTAAGACCGGATACAGATAGCCCCGGTTGTCCTTGTGGTTTATTCCTCTTTTTCAAAATCAGATTTTCCTGCCCCGCATACCGGGCACTCCCAGTCATCAGGCAGGTCATCGAATTTGGTCCCGGGCTCTATGCCATTATCCGGATCTCCCTCAGCAGGATCATACACATACCCACAAACAGAACACACATACTTATCCATTTTTCCTCCTTGTTTGGTGATTGATTTACTGCTTACACAGCCGCCTAGCTTGGCAGAGATGATGCATCTGTCCTGCCAAAAACACTGCAAACACAAAGTCTTATTTAAAATAGGGAATATAATGAGCGATGTCAAGCCGGTTGGGGGCATATATTACCCCCTATTTTCAACTTTGAATATGTAAGGCTCTACCCATAAGTAGAATTCTTTTTCTCAGATATATCCCCTTGTTCGCGAAATATTTTGTAGCCCCTTTATTCAAAAAGCTATAATAGATTGATTTTATTACAATTTTTAAAGAAAAATCTTTGCTAACTGATCTTGCATATTTCTTGCACAGAGTAGCAGTATGCAAAGCGCCAAAAGGGCTATAACTGAAAAAGACACACCCGAAAAGGCGATGGATCTCTCTGAAATCCTGGACAGCATGCGCGAAGATCAACGACAGCTTGACAGGAAAATCACCGAATTAAGATGTAAGACACGTACAATCAAAGGTGAAGGAAAAATGAGAGATGGTGAGGGCTGAAGGTTGTGGAAATTATTAAGGAGGTTGCCATGTTCTGGTTATATATTATAGCTGGGTGTCTTGTAGCAGTAATGTTACTTATTATTGCTCTTCACTTAATAGCGAAAATTCGCAATAGTTCTGCAAGTTCGAATTTTGACATTGCCTATTGACACACCTCATAAGGCATAGTCACATATTTGCGAAAGGGCGTCTATCAGCGGACAATGCACTTTTTGACCCATGGCTCTGCTATCGATTTTAGAGTCATAAGCTCATCATCGTCACAGGTAGCATTTCCTTCTTGAAAAAACTCAGGGTGCAACACATCACTATTATTAAACCGTTGCAGGGCATACAGCATAGAGCCTTCTATAGTCTTTGCAATATTCTCAACAGCCTCTGCATCTACTATCGGTTTTACACATGTGGTTCTGAACTCATAGGGTAAAGCCGAGTTCATGATGATCTGGATGCTTGAAAGTATTGAATCAGGATCGAAGTCTTTTTTTATAGATGGAGGATAGTGTAGCGGATCTGTTTTAATGTCCATGGCAATGTAGTCCACAAGACCCTCATCAACAAGTTCCTTCACTGTCTTTGGCCTGCTGCCGTTTGTATCCAGCTTCACCGGGTACCCCATTCCCTTAATTTCCTCGCAAAGGCAAACAATGTCTTTCTGAAGAGTAGGTTCTCCTCCGGAAATAACCACACCGTCCAGAAACCTTTTGCGTCTTTCCAGAAATTCAAAGACCGCCTCTCCATTTAAAGAGGGGGAGGCCATCGGACCACCCTTCACAAGACCCGGATTGTGACAATAGGGGCAATCAAAGTTGCATCCTGAGACAAAGAGGACACAGCTTATCCTCCCGGGATAATCGATAAATGAATTCTTCTGTA
>JBDRPB010000179.1:0-4126 GCA_043809485.1 Pseudomonadota bacterium
CGAAACCATGCTTTTTTAAGTTTTTAACGCACGTCTCCCCCAACTTCCCCCAAAGCCATGATTGATATGCGTTACTTATCATTTCTCCGCAATGCCTCCTTATACTGTGTACGGCCTTAAGTTGCGGTTCTTTATTAATTGGATTATCAGTTGTCCCTATCACGTTGTTTATTATTGGAGTGATGGAGTGATGGAGTACTGGAGTGATGGGCCTAAAAGAACTTTTTGAAATTTCAAAACTATTGTTTCAATACTCCAGCCTTAAATACTTTGATCATATCCAAGATTTAGAAAGCTAAAATTGTAACCGTTTAGTTTAAAGTATAAATAATTTCACAAGTATTGTTGTTCAAAGAACCAACACCCAGTAACCGATAAATAAAATCCAATCGTCAATTATCAATCGTCAATCCCCGTGTCCTCTCCTCACCTTTATCAACTCTGCCACAATGCTTACCGCAATCTCCTCTGGTGTATCGGCCCCAATATCAAGCCCGATGGGTGAATGGACCCGGGAAAGATCCTTCTCGGTGAAGCCTTCTTCAAGTAACTTCTCGTAAATGATATCTCTTTTTCGACTGCTGCCGATCATTCCGATATACCCTGCCTTTGTTTTCAGCGCCTGGGCCAGGACATTCTTGTCGTGCATATGGCCTCTTGTCACAATTACCAAATAGGACAATTCATGAATCGACAATCTGTCCATCACCTCTTCAAACGGCAACTGATATATGTCTCTGGCCTCAGGGAAATGACTGGCGTCTGCAAAATCAGCTCGATCATCAATGACCACCACCTGAAATCCCACACGGCTTGCCAGGGGCACGATCTGCCTGGATACATGGCCGGCGCCGAAAACATACAGAACAGGATCAGACACCACCGGCTCAACAAAGACCTCCACTTGATTCCCTGCACGGTCTTGCACATGGAGGGTACAGGGCACCCTTGAGCCCAGGATCCGGTCCATCTCTTTTAATATGGCATCTTCCAACTCCTGCATCCCACCCAGGGAACCGGTCCTTATCCCGTTTTTCTCAATAAACACCCTGGGAGTGGTACCGTACTCCCACCGTGCCTGATCAATCACCGTTGCCAGCAGCCCTACACCATCTTGATCGGCAATTTTCATTGCCTTGTCAAATACCAAAAGGTGTGTCTCGCTTTTTGACGGCATAGGTTCAAGAAAGACTTCAACATCACCACCACACAGCATATCGGTATCGGCTACATCTGTCCCTTTTAGGGAAAACTCTAGGCGAACAGGAAGACCCGTTTCAAAGACTTTTCTGGCTTCCTGGAGTGTTTGAGCCTCCAGGACACCGCCGCCGATGGTGCCTGTAAATGATCCATCATCCAGAATCAGGCACTTAGTTCCAATACCTCTGGGGGACGGACCAGCCTGTTTAATAATGGTAGCGAGGACCGCTAAGCGGCCATTTTTATACATCTCGACAAGCTTTGTGTAAATGTTCCTCATGGTTTTTCCCCGATTATCAAATATTTTTTCTCCTTGATAGAACCGATCACCACCCGGTCGATAAAAGCATTGGGAGGACTAATCAGCAAGTTCGCCAGATCCTTCGCTTCCTGATCGTCGGGAAGAAGGTCGAGTTTGTTTAAAAATGCAACCCGCCTTGCTGAAACTGGTGTGCCTTTGAAAAGACCTTTGGGTGAATGAAAGATCTTGCCAAGGGCCCTAAAATTAATCTTTGCTCCATTTACAAGCCCTGTTACCTCCTTGAATCGTTCCAACCTGAAAACAAACTCCGGCTCAAGGTTTTTCCCCACTGCTTCCAGACCCATCATAGCGACCACTAAGGTAACCGAAGGGGGGATTACCGGTTCATGGGATGCAGGCGCTTTTACCGGAAGGCCGGCCGCACCATCAGCCTCCAGGATCAAATAATCAGCCACTGAATCATGGTAAAGCTTTTCAGCAAGAGCCGGGCCGATCCCTTCTAACTTGCCGGACTCAAGAACACCCTGGCCTACAAAAACATGACCATATTTTTCAAGATCCTCTCTTACTTTTTCATGCCAGGCTGAATCGGACCTGGAAATAATCACACAGGCAAAACGCGTGGCCTCCTTGTACCAGACCTTCGTGGTGGTGCCAGTAACAACCCGGCCCCCGTGCATCCGGAGCTCCTCTGCCAGGGCAAACATGAGACTTGTCTTGCCTCCCGCGCCTACAATGGCCACGTGCTCCTTTGCCCCTAAACCCAGGGCCGTGGTTAAGTCCTTAGTGAATGTTTCCAACGATGGAACCTATTATCCTTACTTTTTTCTGAGAACCCGGGTGTCCCCGACTCTCACCGTTACCTGAGTCCGGTCAAAGTATTCTATCAGGGGAATGGTGTACTTCCGGGAAGCACCGGTCATTTCCTTGAACTGGGGGGTGGTGATTTCACCATTACTTTTCAGGAAGGCGATCAACTCTGATTTGAGTCCATCAATTGCCTTGAGGTGAAAATAAAGGTCTTCCTTTACTTTCAGGATACCACCCTCCTTGACCATGACCTCAAGGACCTCAGCTCCGGTATTGCCGGGGAATTTTTCCTTTATCTCCTGGAAGTAAGGGGGCTGGAGCCCGTTTTTAGTATAGATTTTTTCCAACTCCCGCCGGATTTCTTCCTGGTCTTGCGCCAGGGTGACCTGGTGATCCTTCAGGCGAACGATCTCCTTATTCTGAACAATAATCCCCTCTCGTGCAAGCTGAAGCACAAGGTGGTTGAAAAGCTTGGCATTGTCCGCCCCTGCTGTCCTTGATCGAAGCTCTTCTTTGACCAATCCCTCTTTCAGTGGAAATTTTTTGTGATACCGGGTGAGTGTATCCAGGATTTCTTCCCTGGCCTTTTTAAGGAAATCCGCATGAATCAGGACACCCCGTTCTTTATCGTAAAGGATAATCCTTTGCTGGGCTTTAAGGACTTTAAGTGCCTCGTCCAACCTCTTTTTGCCTGTGTTAGTCAAAAAAGGCAATTCTTCCTGTTCTACTCCTCGGAACCGGCCTGAGGATACAAAATATTCAATAATTGCATTAAGATCCCCGGTGAAAAGCAACTTCATTTCAGAAAGGACAGCCTCTGAAAAACGCTTCTTTTTCCTTGGCAGGGCATTGAGAGTCCTTCCACCACCAATGGTCCGCACCGGCGAATAACTTCTTAGCACATATCGGTCGTCTCGAAGCAAAGCAGTGGGCTCATTGAGCCTTATCTGGGCAAAACAGGTCTCGCCTGGTTCCAGCGCATCCCTGTCCAATAGAACCACTGTGGAGATGATCTCTGAGGTGCCCGAATGAAAACGCACTTTTGCCCTGTTCTTCAGCTTGCGCGGGGCGCTGGAGAGGAGATCAAGGCTCACATCAACCATGTACGTTGTTCGTAAAGAGTCCCTGGAGGCAAGGATATTCCCCCTTTGAATCTTGGCCCTTTCAATACCTTGAAGGTTGACGGCAGTCCTTAGACCCGCACTTATTTCATTCACCTCCCGATTATGCACCTGAAGGCCCCTGATTTTTGAGTTGATACCGAGGGGATAAATTGTGACTTCGTCGCCGGTTCTGATTTTTCCGGAGATGGTGGTTCCCGTTATCACTGTGCCAAAGCCTTTCATTGAAAACACCCGGTCAATGGGCAGCCGAAAGAAATGCCCTAAATCCCTTTCAGGAATATTCTGGACTAACTTGTCGAGGATTTGAATGAGTTCCTTCAGCCCTTCGCCCGTCACGGATGAGACTTCAACGATGGGGGCGTCTGCCAGAAAAGTAGTCGCCATATATTCAGTGATATCTTCCCTGACAAGCTCGAGCCAGTCAGAATCCACCATGTCTATTTTAGTCATGATGATCAATCCGTGCTGGATTTTCAGAAGTTCACAGATATCGAGGTGCTCCCTGGTTTGGGGCATGACACCCTCATCCGCGGCTATCACTAAGGCCACAAGATCGATACCCGTGGCCCCGGCTACCATGTTTTTGATAAATTTTTCATGACCAGGCACATCCACGATTCCCAGGAGCTTCCCGCCGGGCAGTTCCAGGTGGGCAAAACCCAGCTCAATGGTAATACCCCGCTCCTTCTCTTCCTTGAGCCGGTCCGTATCAATGCCGGTGAGAGCCTTA
>JBDRPB010000180.1:0-3249 GCA_043809485.1 Pseudomonadota bacterium
TGCGCTGATTGATGCCACTCACGACTATATTTCATCTCACAGGGACGAATATAACCCTGGCAAAATTGATATAGCCGTTAGAGATGCTATCATAAATAGAGTTTATTATTGGATCGATATACTGGGCTGTGAAGGTAAGGCTTGAGGAGGTATCAAAGATGTCAGAAATAAAGGCGGTTTTTTTTGATCAGGATGGTGTTGTAATTGATACGGAAAAGGATGGCCACAGGGTAGCCTTTAATGAGACCTTTAAAGAATTTGGTTATGATTTTGAGTGGGATGTAGACAAATATCATGAACTCCTTCGGATTTCCGGGGGAAAGGAAAGAATGAGACACTACTTCCATGCCGAAGGCGTTCATCCTGACATGAAGCCGGATGAAGAAGATGAACTAATAAAGAAACTTCACAAGAAGAAAACAGAAATTTTTATTGGACTTATAGAAAGTGGCAAGCTTCCATTAAGGGCCGGTGTTAAAAGGCTAATGAAGGAGGCAATGGATGGAAGGATTATGGTTGGTATTTGTACTACAGCTAACGAAAGATCAGCCAACGCAATTGCCAGGGGAATGCTTCAAGACATAAAATTTGAATTTGTTCTCGCCGGGGATGTAGTCAGCAGGAAAAAGCCGGATCCGGAAATTTACCTCCTTGCGCTTGAAAAAACCGGGCTCAAACCAGAAGAGTGTGTAGTGATTGAGGATTCAAGAAACGGGCTTTTGGCCGCAAAAGAAGCTGGGATGCATGTCGTTGCAACCACAAATATCTATACGGAAAATGAAGACTTAAGTGAAGCAGATATTGTGGTCACCTGTCTGGGTGACCCTGATGGGGAAAAAGGCACACTAAAGCAGGCGGATGAAAAACTTGAATTTGACGGTATTATTCATGTTGATCAATTGATAAAATATTTTTCAGATTAAGTTAATGGATATAGAAGGTACATTCATGCCATTTAAAGCAGTTCTATTCGATCTTGACGGGACCTTGCTTGACACGCTAAAAGATATAGGTAACGCTGTGAACCGTGTCCTGGCAGGGAAGGGCTTTCCCACACACGAGTTGAATGTTTACCGGTATTTCGTCGGCGACGGGGCGGCTATGCTTATTAACCGAGCCTTGCCCGAAGAGAAGCGCAATGATGACGTCATTCGTGCCTGTCTAACAGAGTTCCTTGAAGATTACGGTAGGAACTGGAATGTTAAGACAAAACCTTATGAAGGCATCCCTGAAATGTTGGACGTACTAAATGATCGCGGGTTGAAGATGGCGATCCTGTCCAACAAGCCTCATGAGTTCACTAAACAGTGCGCAACAGAACTTTTGTCGAATTGGAACTTCGATGTAGTCATCGGGCAGCGCAATGGAGCTCCTCCCAAGCCTGATCCAGCAGGTGCACTGGAAGTGGCTAAGCGCTTGAACATACCACCGGCTGATTTTTTGTATATTGGTGACAGCGGGGTAGACATGAAGACCGCAGTTGCCTCGGGCATGTTCCCGGTAGGGGTACTATGGGGATTCAGGTCAATGGGGGAATTGAAAGATAATGGTAGTTTGGCACTGGTTGATCGTCCTTCTGAGATTTTGAGCCTTTTGGATTGAAATTGAGCTGACGTCAGCCAGTAACGTAGGGTGGGGTTTAACACCCCACCTGTGTTCGGGCTGGGTTTTATCCCCGATCGGAGTAGACCCGGTGGCATATAAAATGCCACCCTACTGGATGAAGAGTTACACCAGGCTATTGAAAAAATATAAAACTATATTAGGGTATGAATTTTTCAGGGAAAAATGTTTTTATAGCTTGAACTTGATGGTTTCCCCATTGGAGTCGAGTAATCCATTCAAACGAGTCTTTGTATGGATTGCTGTTTTATATATACCCTAAACCGATTATTTTTCACAAAAAAAGGAGGTACGTCATGAGGAAAAAAGCTTTTTGGTCAGTAATTATTGTTTTCGCTTTTCTGGTTGTTGGTATTGGTCACGCAACAGCAGAAACCCTTTCTTTGCTCACGTGGAAGGGGTATGCCCCAAAAAATTTAATTGAAAAATTTCAAAAAGAAACCGGAATAGAGGTAAAAGCAACATACTCAAGTAATGAAGAAATGATCGCCAAACTGCGGGCTACACGCGGTGCAGGATTTGATCTGGCCCAGCCCAGCCAGGATCGTATTTCCGATGTTCAGGAGAAATACAAGATCTACCAGCCGATCGATCTCTCCAAGGTAAAGACCGATCAGATTATTCCTTCCATGCTCGAGGCCGTGAAGAAAAACACTATGGTGGGTGGCAAACCCCATGCCGTGCCTTTCTGCTGGGGGACTTCCGGGCTGGTTGTAAATCGGAAATTTGCTGATGATGCCAAGGATTACTCCGACCTGCTTACTGATAAATATGCGGGTAGAATCAGTTACCGTCTCAAGCGTCCCACCTTGATTGCACTCGCCTTTGCAATGGGCGATGATCCATTTGCCAAGTACAGCGACGCTGAAGCTTACAAAGCACTAATGGAGGAAGTCGGGCAGGCCATGATAGAGGGAAAAAGACTCGTAAAAAATTACTGGACCAACGGGGACGCCTTACTTCAGTCCATGAGATCAGGGGAGGTACACCTCGCCATGGCATGGGATAACGGTGGCTGGAAACTGCATGAGGAAAATCCGGATATCGACTTTCTCCCCCCGAAAAGCGGCGCTCTGGGCTGGATCGACACCTTTGCTATTCCTGCCAAGGCCAAGAATATAGATGCCGCGTATAAATGGATTAACTTCATGTTACGCCCGGAAAATGCCGCTATATTTACCAACATGGAAAAATGTGGAACGGCTTCAAATGGCTCTATTAAGCTCACGGATCCGGCAGTGCGTGGGAATTTCGAGCGGTGTTTTAGCCAGGAGGCCATTGATAATATCAAATGGTATCCCCCTGTGCCAGCAAAACTTGAGGCTATTGAGGGGATGATTCTGGATAAGGTCAAGGCAGCGAAATAAAATTTCGCATACAGTAACATTATTGAAATTTATCATCTCGTAGGGTGGGTTGAGGTGAAACCCACTGTCTTTTTGCCACTCAACCCATCCTATCAAGAGCTTTTGGAGATCAACCGTTGAGGTCGATAAATTTCTATTCATTAATGGATTCTTATGCAGATTGATCTATCGGTTCAGAATGTCAATAAGAAATTCCAGGAGTTCACTGCTGTAAATTCGGTGTATTTTGAAGTAGAGAAAGGGCGCTTTTTTTCCATAT
>JBDRPB010000181.1:0-6931 GCA_043809485.1 Pseudomonadota bacterium
CTTATATCTGTTTTACCCGGTCATATCAAATGCAAGACAGGACCTACCCTGTTTGAAAAATATCAGCTCCGTGGATGCGCTTCTGGTTGCAAATCCTGATGGTGAAATCCTTTATAAGAAACATGAAACAAAAAAACACATCCCCGCCTCTACACTCAAGCTTTTAACTGCCCTTACCGCGATTAAACGTCTCGGAGCCTCCTATAGATTCACAACCGAGTTCTATATGGACGCTGATCATAATCTGAAAATCAAAGGTTTTGGGGACCCCCTGCTGGTCTCAGAAGCCTGGCAGGAGATTTCCGATGCCCTGGGAAAGAAGACAAAAGATTTTAATGACCTGATACTGGATGACACCTATTTCTCTCCGCAAATAGTAATTCCGGGGAGCAAGCATTCCACCAACCCCTATGATGCGCCTGTTGGGGCTTTGTGCGCCAATTTTAATACTGTCTTTTTCCATCGTGATCACAGAGGAAGAATCGTATCATCTGAACCTCAGACACCCCTGATCCCATTTGCCAGGAAAAAAATCCAGAAGCTGGGTCTAAAACAGGGACGATACACTTTTTCTCACGACCAGAAGGAGACAGCTCTGTATGCCGGTAACCTTCTGCTGTACTTCTTGAGAGAAAGGGGCGTTACGTTTCAGGGGAAAGTTTGTCTAAGTGCCATACAACCAGGAGACAGGCTGATTTACACCTACCAATCCAGGTTTACCCTGGAAGACATTCTTCGGAAAATGATGGCATTTTCAAATAACTTTATAGCCAATCAAATCTTTATTTCCCTGGGAGCCAAGGTGTATGGCCCGCCGGGAACATTGTCAAAAGGAGTGAAAGTGGTCTCCGAGTTTGCCAAAAATGATCTCCATCTGCAACATATTGAAATTGCGGAAGGTTCTGGCATCTCCAGAAAGAACCGTGTATCTGTCCTGGATATGCTGGCGATTTTAGAGGCGTTTAAACCACATCGACATCTTCTCAAAAGAACAGGTAATACTCTTTACAAAACCGGCACTCTCAGGGGCATAAGTACGCGGGTTGGATACATAGATGGGCCATCTGAGAACCCCTACTATTTTGTCATATTTCTTAATCGGCCCGGTTCAAATATTGATACGGTACTGGGATGTGTGACACGCTCCTTAGCCCACAACGCCAAGAATCGATGAGTTCGTCAGACAGTAAGCGGCACCAGCTTTCCCGTTCGAATGTCGGCCAGTCCCTTGTCGGTTGGCCGTAGATACGGAAGACCAGTGAAGGGCACGGTTTGAAGGGTGAGGAGCGGGCGGGTGAGGTTAGAGCCCAATCTCAGGCAGGCACTCTCCACATCCTTCATCTTCCTGACGATCTCGGGCAATGGCTCCGGTGAAATAATACCACAGACAGGAAGGGGCAATTGGGCAATCACCTCCTGTCCTCTGACCACTACTACTCCACCCCCCAATGCGATAAGTTGATTAAGGGCAGCAGCCATCTCATTATCAGACGTCCCCACAACCAGGATATTGTTGGTATCCCAGATCAGGCTGGTGGCAATGGCGCCTTTACGAAGACCTACCCCTTTTAAAAAGGAAAGAGATGGTGCGGGATCGCTTTGACTTTTATTAAAAACAGCAGCCTTTAAGATATCCTCTTCAGGCACTGGGAGCCATTTTCCGTTCACTGTTTTCATCTGGTGAATGGTTTCCCTGGTAATGGTCTCATTGACAATTTCAATCACCCGAATGCTGGCCACTTTTGTATCGGCAGGTATTTGAAATATTTCCGGACTGATCTTTTTAAGCGAAACGGAGCGTAAAGCTTCATCCGGATAAACATACTCGCCCAAGCGGGCGGTCAATTTTTCATCCTGAGCCACAAGCTTCCCTCCGGCCCAGACTTGATGGCAGTGAAAGTCTTTAAGGTCATCCACCACTACCATATCTGCCACTTTCCCGGGCGCCAATCCCCCCAGGTCTCTCAGTCCGAAATATTGCGCAACATTTATGGTCACCATCTGGATGGCCTTTACGGGATCAAAACCCAATGCCACGGCCTTTTTCAAAAGCAGGTTCATCCCTCCCTTGTGGACCAGCTCTTCAGGGTCGGCCAGATCAGTAACAATCATCACATTCTGCAGGTCAACAGGCTGCTTGCTGATCCCGGATATGGCGTTCAGTTCCCGCCTGACATAGCCTTCCCGGATCATGACGGCCATCCCGAGCCTCAATCTCTCAAGGGCCTCATCTGAATCCGTGGCCTCGTGACAGGAAGATGTCCCGGCGGCAGCATAAGCCGCAAGCTTCGTGTTTCTGGCACCAGCCGAATGTCCTTCCCTTGTCTTTCCCAGGACATCCGAAAGTTGGTACTGGCTAAGGGCACGGTCTTCAAGAGCTATAACCCTGGGCCAGTATGTCTCTCCAACCCCGAGACAGCGTTCCCTGGCAAGGAGTTCACGGAAGTAGTCCGCAGGAAATGGCCTGCTGCTTTCAAGCTCCGGAAATGGAGGTACAAGGGGTGGTGCCAGGACAAACACCCTGAGCGGAAGATTTTCTGTCTCCTGGAGAAAAAATTCGACGCCTTTTACTCCCATGGCATTCGCAATCATGGCAACTTCCGAAACCGCAGTCGTATTCCCGTATGCCAGGGCATATTCTGCGTAATCTCTTACCTGAAAGATGCTGTCTAAGTGGGTATGACCGTCAATAAAACCCGGTAGCAAAAACCGGCCTTCAAGTTCATGAATCGCCGTGTTATCATCAACCAGTTCTAAATGCGGAATCCCTACATAAGCGACGCGATTCCCCTTAACAGCAACCCACAAGTCGGGCAGGATCTCACCCGAATACACATTAACCAGCTGTCCGCCTGCAAGAACTACATCAGCCTTGACTTTTCCAAGGGCTGTTTGGATCACCCTGGCCCTTTGTTCCCGACTCATAATTAACATATTTGACCTCTTATACTCCTTGGAAATCCTATTACTTCTTAAAAAGGGCCTCCAATGCCCTTTTTGCTTCCTGCTTCCTGTTTATCTTGCCCCCACGAGATCCTCTTGGGACAAAGTAGTCGCAGAAATTGGACCTCTCTTTGTCTACAATCCGTTCCGCCAATACTTCCCGGCAATCATTGTAAGAATGAGGATCGTAGAACTTGCATTGCTTACAGCACCGAAGGTCCTTACCACAATGTAGGCATGTATCATTCTTGCTCACTTTACCCTCTAAGCTCACTTTTCCCCCACAAAACGCACAATTCATGGTATCATTTCCTCCATTTCAATAAAAAGCGATTTTGACAATTCAGGTGATAAAAGATAATATTATACATGGATTCGAAAAAGCCAGATTTCACACTCCTCGATCATACAGCAGACCTGGGCATTATAGCGCGCGGCAGGAATCTTAGAACTCTTTTCGAGGTGGCCGCCAAATCAATGATGTATATCATGGTCAAAGGGAAACCTGCCGACACAACCAAAACCTTTAACCTTTCGGTCGAAGGTTACGACCTGGCTGATCTTATGGTTCGTTGGCTCGGTGAAATACTTTATCTATTCGAAGGGGAGCATGAACTGGTCACGGGCGTTGAAATTACCTCCGTTTCCCAATCCCATCTGGATGCAACCCTTGAAACCGTGTCTTTTGATACGAATTTGCATGAAATACTGTGTGAGATTAAGGCGGTTACATTTCATCAAATCGAAGTCGTTAAAAAGGATGACCACTGGGAGACCAGGATTATTTTCGATTTATAAGAAAACATCCCGATGACCCCTGAACTTCTCCTGAATTTGTTTTCGTCAACACTAAGAGGTGTGTCCATGGACATCAAACTTGAAAAAATCGATGATTATCGATGGCTGATTCCAAAAACCGGTTCAATGCGTGTGCCCGGCCTTATTTTTTCAAATGCCGAACTCATCAATGCAGTCCGGGAGGACCAGAGCCTTACCCAGGTAGCCAACGTGGCCACACTTCCCGGTATTGTGGGCCATTCCTTGGCCATGCCCGACATACACTGGGGTTATGGTTTCCCAATCGGTGGCGTTGCAGCCTTTGATCTCGATGAGGGCATCGTTTCACCTGGAGGGGTCGGTTATGATATCAACTGCGGCTGCAGGCTTATGACGACCCTGCTTCGGGCTGAAGAAATCCGGCCTCTGATGAAAGACCTGGTCACGGCCTTGTTTAAAAATATTCCGAGTGGTGTGGGGTCCACGGGTGCTATCCGTCTATCCAAAAGTGATGAAACTAAAGTAGCCGTTCAAGGGGCCGCATGGGCCGTGAAAAAAGGGTTTGGTACCACTGAAGACCTTGAGCGGACAGAAGATCACGGAGTAATGGAAGGGGCAGATCCTTCAGTCCTAAGTGATCGAGTAATTAAAAGGGGCAAAGACCAGTTGGGAACCCTCGGCTCAGGGAATCACTTTGTCGAAGTCCAGGTGGTCGATCAGATCTATGATTCGAAAAAAGCCCAGGCCTACGGCCTTTTTGAAGGTCAGATCACTGTTTTTATCCATTCCGGTTCCCGGGGCTTTGGCCATCAGGTATGCGATGAGTTTTTGAAAGAGATGAGCAAGCCGACTCAAAAGGCATCCTTTGAGTTGCCTGACAGGCAACTTGCCTGCGCCCATCTGAAATCCAGCCAGGGTCGACGTTATCTCGCGGCCATGGCATGTGCAGCCAATTACGCCTGGGCCAACCGGCAGGTCCTAATGCACCGGGCCAAAGAGACTTTGCTGGAATCTCTTTCGATCAGCCCAAGGGAGCTGGGCATGAAGCTCCTTTACGATGTGTGCCATAATATCGCCAAGAAAGAAGAGCACACAGTGGATGGAACCAATGTCATGCTCTGTGTTCATCGAAAAGGAGCAACCCGTGCCTTACCGCCGGGGCACCCCCTCCTACCCGATATCTATCGCGATGTGGGCCAGCCTGTCCTTATCCCCGGTGATATGGGTACCCACTCATACGTTCTTTCAGGGGCAAAGGAGGCCATGATTCAAAGTTTTGGCTCCAGTTGCCACGGTGCAGGCCGGTTGTTGAGCCGTTCCAAGGCAGTAAAAATGGCAAAAGGCCGGGCCATACACCGCGAGTTGGAGGATAAAGGAATTTTTGTGCAATCCAGAGGTAAACGAACCCTTAAAGAGGAGATGCCCGAGGCCTACAAAGACGTATCTCAGGTCGTTGAAGTGGTGCATGAAGCCGGCCTGGCCCAAAAGGTTGTCCGTCTTAGGCCTCTTGGTGTTATAAAGGGTTGAAAGTCTTGTTAAAAACTATCCTGCTAAACAGACTTTCTCTTAACTTGTGAACTTTGGATTTTAATTTATCAAAGTATCATATCTCGGTCAACTAAAAACGATTATAACATCAGATTATTTTGCCTTAATATTTTCCAGCGACCACTCTAAGATTACCTCAAAGCTTGTACCCCTGGGAAAAAATGCCATCACACCCATTTGTCTAATCAGGGGAATATCCTCATCGTCCAGAAAGCCACCGGCAGTGACCGATATGTGACCGGCTTCTTGTTTTTTAAGCAGCCCAATAATTTTCTCAAAGGCCATAATGTCAGCCCCTGGCAATGTTGTAATTCCTATATGGTCTACTGATTCCTGGAGGGCCGAATTGACAATGGATTCAGGGTCCTGGAGCTCTGTGTAGATTACCTCAAAGCCAGCCTCGCCAAGAATCTTGGCCAGGTTAAGCTGTGCTTCCTTATGTCCCTCTCCCAACTTCCCCAAGAGTACTCGGCCCTTTCTTACAGTCATAGTCTACTCCAAAAAAAAGAATGAATATCCGCCCAAACAAATAAAAGTACACCAAATTTTTTGTGTACTATAGTCAAAAACCTTACAGAAGGCAATGGGGGGGAGCCATGTTCGCCTTTTGGCTTGCCTCTAAAATGGAGTTCTGTTAAATAGGGGGTGATTTTAGAACAATAGAACGGAGAAGTCTTGGAAGAGAGCGCAAAAACAGCATCCGTGATCCTTGCCGCCGGCAGGGGGAGCCGCATGAAGGAATTTGACGGTAACAAAACCCTTCTGCCATTGATCGCCGAAGAATCTCCTTACAAGGGAAGACATCCCATTCTTTTACAAATCCTGAGCAGCCTGCCGGATGGCCCAAAAGCCCTGGTTGTCAATTACCAGAAAGAAGCGGTGATGGAGGCCACCCGAGGTTTTTACCTCACATACCGCGAACAGCCCGAACTCAATGGAACAGGGGGAGGCCTGCTTTCAGCCCGGTCATTTCTGGAAAGACAGGACTGTGATCAACTCATCGTTACTATGGGTGATGTTCCGTTCGTCAAAGAGGCCACATACAGGTCGCTGGTCAAGGGCCTAAGCAACAATAGCCTAATGGTCCTTGGCTTCCGCCCGGAATCCAAAAAACAATATGGGGTCATGAAAATAGAAGGACCCCGGGTATGTAAAATAATTGAATGGAAATACTGGAGAGAATACCCGGAAGACAAGCAGCAGGCTTTTCAGGTATGCAATTCAGGGATATATGCCGGAAAAAAAGAGGATCTTCTCAGATATCTTCTGGTGCTTGCATCAAGACCTCATAAGGTTCAAAAAGAGATCAATGGAAAGTTGAGAGAGGTAAAAGAGTACTTTATTACGGATATTGTAGAATATATGCACAATGACGGACTACCTGTTGGATTTGTGATTTCAGACAACGAAGATGAGGTGATGGGGGTAGACGATCTTCCTGCACTTATAAAAGCCCAGGAAATTTTTAAGGAACGTACATTAAGTTAATGACATTGGGTTCCCAATAACAGCAAAGGGGCACAACATAATGCCCCTTTTACGTGTCGATCCATGGAAGGTTCATGCCTGACTATTTGGTGCCAGGAGATGAACTCACCGCCTCCACAGTAAATTCACTCAAATTCTTTGGCAGATTCTCAAAGACGACGGTGAATTCGATTTT
>JBDRPB010000182.1:0-4801 GCA_043809485.1 Pseudomonadota bacterium
TTGGTGGAAAAAAAGAGGATCTTGAACGCTGCATGCCCATATTTGAGCTTTTTGCAGCAAAGGTTTTTCATATTGGTGATTGCGGATCAGGAAACAAAATCAAACTCCTGAATCAATTAATGTTCGGAGCAATCAACGCTATGACTGCTGAAATGATGGCAATTGCCGAAAAGATAGGTATCAGTCCTGGACTTCTTTATGAAACCATAACAGCCAGTCAAGCAGGTACCGTCAGCAACCTGTTCAAGGAACTAGGCACTCGTATCGTCGCTGAAAATTACAGCGATCCTACTTTCACTGTGGATTTGTTATTTAAAGATGTGCACTTAGCCGTGGAGATGGCCAGAGAAAACGGAGCACCGCCACTTCTAGGCCGAACTATAGAGTTTATTAACGAGATGGCTCAGGCTCAGGGATTTGGTCGCAATGAAACAGCGATCATGTGGAAGTGTTTCCAAAAAATCTGGGAAAAGCAAAAGGGAGGTCTGTCAGAGAATTGAATCAAATCACGGAGTATGGGATGAAAGACACGAGGAAGTAATATTCAAAGTAGAAATAGAGAGCCCGATGGTAGCGAACACACAAAACCCAATCGCCCTCAGTGGACAAGGAGATACCTGAGCCTTCCGATGTGGTTGAATTGCGTGAGAAGCCCCCGGAGCTGTTTCAATGAGATGGCCGACACAACTAACTAATACTTAAACATCCCATTTTCGTAAATCAGCACCCTTTTGCCACTTTTTAAATAAGCAGTGACTGTTTTCTTTTCGGTATTCACCAGATCCCAATGGAGCGCTGAATCGTTAAATCCTAATTTCCTTTTTATCTCTTTGGTGAGCTCCGCGGGGTTTCCATCATATGTGTCAGAATAAGAATCGCCCACAGCCAAATGGCAATTCCCATGGCGGCCACCGTAGTTTTCGTCATAAAGCGTATTGGCCATAAACCTGTTTATGCGGGAAAACCTTTTGTCAGTCAGGGAAAACTCCCCTACCCTGCTGGCTCCCTTGTCCATAGCAAGCTGTTTAACTACGAATTGTTTTCCTTTTTTTGCCTCTGTTTTGATAACAGAACCATTCTCAAAGATAAGCCGAACACCCTCCACATAATTCCCGCTTCGAAATGACGGCTGGTTGGCATAATAAAACCCTTCCGTTCCCCTCCAGTCAGGAGAAATAAAGACCTCAAAACTCGGGATGTTGTGACCGGATATCCCGACCCACTTTCTTTTTTCACCGGGTGTTATCTTCAAGTCAGTATTTTCTGATTCAATGCGATAGTATTCTACCTCCATGCTGTTTATCCATTTTTTTATGGCCATAGCATCTTTATGAATATTCTTCCAGGCCTGCACTGGATCGGGTTTGTCAAGGAAGCAGGCCTTGATAACCTGATTGGTGTAATGCCTCAGGGATATTTTTGCCTGCCTTGCTAATTCATCCGTAGGCAATGTGCACAGCGTCCACCCGTAGATGCCTTGTTCTTCACGCTTCTGGAGGATTTCGCGAAGGGGTTTTTTCGCCACGACCGCTTTTCCGATTTTCTTTGGATCTATATCACTAAGGTGGGTAAGCGACTCCGGGGCATGAAGGTAAATACTGCCGTTAATGCCCTCACAGAGTTCTTTTTCACCCGGACCCAGAAAAACAAGCTGCTTTCTATTGGCTTTCGCATAAAAATTATGTTCCATTTTATGGGTCAGTCCCAGACGCAATACCGGGTTCATTCCCATGTCCAGGAGCTTACCCTGAAGAATTTCGCACATCTTTAATGCTGCCAGATCGAATCGGATTAAGATGATCTCGTTTTTTTTGAACCTCCCCTTCCTCGCAGTTTTCAATGCCCACAGCAGGACATCCGAGTACTTATCCATCTGTTTTTTCGTCAACATCATTTTCCTCCTGTGATGACTACCCTGAAGGTCTCCTCAGGCTTTTGATCCGTTCCCTTGCAAAACTGAACTCCAACCTGGTGTCTAAGAACGACTCTAATGCTTCTTTGTAGTGCTCTATGGCCTTTTCCTTGTCGCCTGACCCTTCGGCCCAGAATCCCAGAGCAGCGTGAAGTGTGAGAAGATTCTCCGGGCTCTTCCCGGCCTCCTTCTTCAGGGATTCCTCGGTCCTTTTTCCCAGCAGACACTCACTCAGGGCACGATACCACGGATCCCTTGTCAGCCGGCCATAGACCTCCAGAGTATTACCGGCCTCCTCCTCACGACCCATGTGGTGAAGAATTTCAGCCTCCATTAGCCCCACACTCAGGCGGCCAGCGTTCTCCCGACCTTTTCCCTTACGAAAAGCCCGGGCGTATTTTAGGGCCTTTTCCCAAGCCTCCTCCATAACACTATAGAAAGTCAGCGCCACCAGGATGTATTGGTTTTCAGGAGAGCTCTGAAGTATCTTTTCCAGGACCTCTCGCGTGTCCTTCGGGGTGAGCGGAGTTTCATCAAGACGGGCCTTCAACTCGGCCAACTTTGATTTGGAGGCTTCTTTAGCCGCCTGGCCTCTTTGGACTATATGGCTAAAGGATTCGATCTCGGCTTGATATTCGGTCCACTGTACATTTGTCTGCAAAGCATCCAGTCTTCTCTTCTGAACCTGGTCCAACTCAGCACGGCTCAGAAAAAATTCCCAGGAGTTTGGTTCGGCAGCCAGGACAGCCTGTCTCAGCAGTTTCTCCGATTCAGCCCACTCCCCGCGTTTGGCCCGGAGAAGACCAACTACATAGTGAAGCCAGCTCTTCTCGGACTGGTTGTCCCAGGCTTCAAGAGCCGATTTCTCATCCACCAGCCCTTCCAATACCCGGAACAGATAGCCCATAAACTCGGCAGGGGACCGCCAATCCAGACCCAGCAAGTCTTCGCGGTAGGGATCAACCGATGAGCGGCCGGTAAGCCAATCAATCATAAACAGCATAAGCCTCGCCAGGGCATTCTCAGGGTCCATAGATAGAGACTGACCGAAAAGCCTGATAGCGCCCTGGTTGTCGCCTGCGCAAAAGTGCATCATGCCACCGGCCATAACCAGTGAAGGATCAGAACTGTGAGTGAGTTCTTTGTCGGCAATGGCCATGGCCTCGGCCCAGCGACCCTTTGCGGCCACATCGGTAATTCTTTTAAGCTTGGCGTCCACGGATAGATCAGGGATCCCATTCCACTTCACCTGGCCATCTTTAAGGTCCTGGAGAAAGGCCACTGGCTTTGTGATGGGCAGTACCATCGCCATGTTCCACAGGGGTGTAGCTATGGGTATCAGGCCACGGGCCCGGTCCATGGCTACGCCCGAGGCGATGCCTATAACCTTGCCGCGCATGTCGATCACTGGCCCGCCACTGCTGCCCCCGTATAGGGCTGCATCGATCTGGAGCAGGTTTTCAAACGAACGGCGTACATGGCCTTTAGCAACGCTGACGTTAACTGTCGAGGCCTGGGACCTGCTGCCCAGAGGGAAACCCAGGGTGATCACCGGCGAAAGTTTAGGGATGCTCTGTGCGTCCATTTTCAGATCCAGAGGTAGGGGCTTTAGCCCCTCCGGCACCCGGTCTATTTTGAGGACGGCAAAGTCGTCTTTAAGAGGAGACGAGACAAGCTGCCGGATCTGGGCCAGCGGTTTGGCTACCCCGACTATGGTCAGACGTGGGGTGCCATCCGTACGAAAGGCCGAGCCTAAAAAATACACGTCCGCTAGCTCCTGGCTATCCAACAGGCCGGCCGAACGGGTGAAGGCCTTTTTCCCTTCAAACCACAGAAGCATCCGGTAGCCAAAGAGCGGCGACCGGTGGTTTTGCCTGAGCCGGTTAATCATCATATAAAGGGTGTCGTCCTCCAGCCAGGGGCAGGCCACGTGCCGGTTGGTCAGCAGGTAGCCGTTGCTGTCCACCAGAAAGGCCGTGCCTTCGGACCGATTGCGGTAAGCAATTGCGTTATCCTCCTGCAGCCAATACTCCACCAAAACAAAGGCTACCGAGTGGGCGTATTTATTGGCATAGTTTTCAAGGATGGCCGAGCTATCCTTCTTTCGGACCCCTAACTGGAACCAGGCAGCGACGCCACCCACGACCAACAGGGCCACCAAAATCGCCAAAAACCTCTGTCTTTTTTTGAGTCGCCTGATGGCATTAGGCGAGGAAGCAGCTATTTCCAATTGCCTTCTTTTGGCCTCCTCAATATCCCCTTCTGTGATCCGGTCGAGAGCCTCGGATACCTCATTCATTGATCGTGGCCGTAGGTCAGGGTCTTCGGCCAGCATGGTTTTGAGCAGGACTTCAGCCTCACGTGGAAGCGGCAGCTCGTCAATCTTGACCAGATAGTCGCATGTTTCATAGTCGGCAGTAAGGAGTTCAATGAAGATTTTCCCCAACGCCCAGATATCGCTTCTGAAATCCAGTGGTCGCTGGTTGATTATGTCAGGGTGACAATTCAGGAGATGTTTCAACATGGGGCCAGGCTGGTCCAGTTTGGGGTCCAGGAATCGCGAAAGTTTGTAATCGATTTTGACTTCAAACTCATCCTCTTCGCCTCTGACCACTATTATATCGTTCAAGATCAGATGTGGAATGAAGTGCCCTGCCTGATGGAGGGTATCCAGGATTGAGGCAATTTTGGAAAAAAGTCTAAAGGCTGCCTGGTAATCTTCGAGTCTTCCCGATCCCACCAGATCGCCCCATCTCTCTGCATCGACCCACTCACTGACACGGTACCATAAGCCATCGGAGGAACGCCTGATCTCCTGATGGCTGACAAAACCTTTGGCCGGCAGCTTCTTGAGCTCCTCTAATTCCCTCTTAAGCCGGTCAGCTACAT
>JBDRPB010000183.1:0-4402 GCA_043809485.1 Pseudomonadota bacterium
CACTCCCACAGACGTGCTGGGGCATGACCAGGTGCCTCACCAGCAATCCCTTAAGGGCAATACCATCATCGTTGATTATCAGGTCACCCACCTGACAATGCATTTCCTTTATTGCCTCCACCGCAACCTCCCGATAATCGGGAGCCTTGCAAAACCTCTCAGCCCATTGATCATCCCAGAATTTAAAATCGGGCATGTAGATATCAAAAATCCCTCCCAAAAGCTCCAAAGTCTCTTTCCGGTCGTAGCCTCCCGAATTATACACCAGCGGCACCCTTAGCCCCTGCTCGACGGCCAAGATGAGCGCCTCAATGATCTGGGGGATCACGTGGCTCGGGGTCACAAAATTGATATTGTGGCAACCCCTCTCAGCAAGATGGATCATCATGGTGGCAAGGTGCTCCGGCTCCACCTCTACGCCCTCTGCAAGGTGACTGATATCGTAATTCTGGCAAAAGCTGCAAAGCAGATTACAGGAGCTGACAAATATTGTTCCGGAGCCATACCTCCCCACAAGCGGTGCCTCTTCTCCAAAATGGGCGTTGTAACTTGCTACCTTCGCCTTTCTTCCTGTGTTGCAAAAGCCTCTTTCGTCATTTAACCGGTTCACGCCGCACGCACGGGGACAGAGGCGGCACGCCTCCAAAAGACTCAATGCCTTTTTCAGGCGACTCGAAAGCTCTCCGCTACCGTAAAGTTTCAGATAGGAAGGTTTCATAAACCCCAAAACCATCTAAAAACAATATCCCCCTGTCAAGCCCAGCGCCCGGCCAGGGGGATACAAGTAATAAATTACCCGCCAAATCGACATCCCCTATTCTCTGCTTTGCCCAAATATCCTAAGAAACATCAAGAACAGGTTCACAAAATCAAGATAGAGGGAGAGTGCCCCTAAGATAGCCCCCTTCCGGATCACAGCCCCATCAAGCCCCGCTGGCTGAGTAAGTGCCATATTCTTTATCTTTTGGGTGTCATAGGCCGTCAATCCCACAAAAACCAGGACGCCTATATAGCTGATCATAAGGCTCATGCCACTGCTTCGAATAAACATGTTCACTAGCGAGGCAATAATGATACCTATAAGGCCCATCATTAAAAACCCACCCAACGAGGTCAGGTCTTTCTTTGTGGTCCACCCATAGGCACTGCACGCAATAAAGGTTGCAGCGCAGATGAAAAAAGTGCTGAAAATGGATGTGCGGGTGTAGGCCAGGAAAATAAAGGATAGTGTGATGCCATTCAAGCCGGAATAAAGCACAAAGAGAGAAGTGGCTAGGGTGGCACTCATCCGGTTTACCATACCGGCGATTGAGAAAACCAGCCCCAGCTCCGCCAGTATTAGGATAAAGAAAAGAAAAGGGTTCCCGAATATCAGACGCATTATAACGGGACTGGTAGAGACATAAAGGGCCACTACACCGGTCAAGGCAAGCCCTATCCCCATCCAGTTGTAAACACTTCTCACAAAATCGTTAACCAGCACCTCAGTTCTTGGTCTTGTTGTAGTAACGCGTTCCATGACTTTCTTATCTCCTCCTGCTCTTCGCTAGATAGTCTGCTATGTTTACGTTATTTTTGATTCAGTCTTTTTAATTATAAATATCTTAGTGAAAAGTTCAAGTACAATGAATAAATGAATAGAGGAACAGCACCTTCATGCCTCTGGCTCTCCGTAATTCTCAAGGCGCTTGATTCTCTCCAGCAACGGGGGGTGAGAGTAGTTGAACCAGACATAAACAGGGTGCGGCCACAGATTGGAGAGGTTGTCCTTTGCCATTCGCTTCAAGGCCCGCAAAAAGGGACCAGGGCTTCTGGTTATCTTGACGGCGTACATATCGGCCTCACGTTCGAATTTTCGGGAGAGGCCGGTTACGATTGGAGAGAAAAAAAGGCCTAAAGGATGCCATAGGACCCCCACCAAAAAGACCCCTACGTAGGGGCTCATCCTGGAAAATCCAAAACCCTGGAACATTGCTTCCCATATGATCATCTTTGATGCCAGAAAAAACAGGACTAAGGAAAACGCAGAGATAATCAGGAGTTCCTTTTTCATGTGGCCTTTTTTGAGATGACCGATTTCATGGGCGAGTACCGCTACAATTTCATCTCTCTCGTGAGATTTGACCAGGGAATCGAATAGTACGATTCTTTTTGTCTTTCCCAGGCCGGACAAATAGGCATTTGTGTGTCGGCTCCTCTTTGTCGCGTCCATCTGGTAGACGCCACGAATATTCACCCCCTCCCCCTCTGCCAGGGCCTTTATCCTGCCCGTTAAGTCAGGGTCCTCAAGCAATACGAACTTGTTAAAAAGTGGCGCTATAAGTGTGGGGTAAAGCACTGTCATGACCAGTTGAAAACAAGAAAAGGTGGCCCAGGCCCAGACCCACCAGGCACTGCCCAGGTGCCTGACCATAAGAAAAAGGGTAGAAAGGAGAATTATTCCTAAGAGACAGGCGATGATCAAAGACTTGAGCCCGTCTGATACCCAGATCCCAAAGGTCTTTCTATTAAACTCATACCTTTCCTCTATGACAAAGCTGTGATAATAATCAAATGGCAGATCGGCAATCGCCCCCAGTAAGCCCGGGACAGCAAAAAAGATCAAACCAGCTACGATAAAATTGGTATCAGACAGATATTCATCGAGCCACGGAAGGAGTCCGGAGAGTATTATGAACAGGAAGATGACAATACCGGCTGCCGTCTGCACGAAACCAAAATGGATATTATCAAGGGTATATTGGTTCATCTTTTTTAACTCTTGTTCGTCGATATACCCTTTGAAGGTGGAAGGAAGCTTTTCTCCACATTTCTTGATATATACGGCATTGATTATCTCGATAACCAGAGATGTAGCAGAACTAAGCACATAAATGCTCAGGTATGCAATTAGAAATGAATTGAAAGGTATCATGGACATGCCAAAAAATGGGCCTTCCTTGCTTTCTCACAACCGTACCCCCCCTTCCCTCCCCTTCAAGGGCGAGGGTTAGAGTGGAAAATGACCCCCTTGGGGGTTAAAATCTGGGTGTGTGCTCGGGGGTAATAATATCATATCATGAAGCATGAAAAACTATACATTGTTATGGTGGGCCTGCCCGCGAGGGGAAAGTCAACAATTGCGAACAGGTTGAAAGATAACCTCAACAGGGATGCCATTAAGACCCGGATCTTTAACAACGGGGATCTGAGGAGAAAATTAATCCCAGCAGACACATCCTCATCTGAATTCTACCACCCAAACAACAAGGAAGGGCTCGAACTCAGGGAGAAAATAGCTTTAATAAATATTCGGGGTGCAAAAAATTATCTTAAGAACAAAGGGAAAGTAGCCATCCTGGACGCTACCAATGTCAGCCGCGAAAGAAGAAAAAAGATCATTGGCTTGTTCACTGAATATCCTATCCTTTTTATTGAATGCATCAATACAGACCTGGAAATCCTAAAGGCAAGCATCCTGAGAAAAATTACACTGCCGGAATTCAATCATTTGGAAAGGGATGCTGCTGTCCAGAACTTCAATGACCGGATCAACTACTACAAGACTATCTATACACCTCTCAAGCATGAAAGCAATTTCATCAAACTGGACTCTCTTAACAACCAGATTCTGGAGGAAGAGCTCTCAGAAGGTATTCCCTACTATGACCGGATCAGGGATTTTTTAGTGAGCGATACGGTCAAGAACCTGTTTCTCATCAGACATGGAGAGACCTATTTCAACGTGGAAAACAGGATCGGCGGAGATTCCCCGCTCACTGAGTATGGAAAGGCACAAGCATTGGCCTTGGCCATATATTTTAAGACGAAAAAGATCCCCCTTATTTTTACCAGCCAAAAGACACGCACCATCGAGACAGCGGAACCCATATGTGAGTTGCAAGAAGACTGCACGGTCATTCCCCTTGCAGAGTTCAACGAAATTGACGCGGGCGTGTGTGAGTGCATGAGCTACGAAGAGATCAGGGAACAAATGGGCCACGTCTACTTCACAAGGGCGATTGATAAGTATAACTATATCTACCCGGGGGGAGAAGGCTATGTTTCTATGAAAGAAAGGATAGACAGTGGTCTCAAGAAGGCTCTCTATTTGAACAGCAACTCAGAAAACATCATGATTGTCGGCCACAGGGCAGTAAACAGAATGATCCTTTCCCACTTTCTTTACCGTCGAAAACAGGACGTACCTTATACCTATATCCCTCAAGACAAATTCTATCATATTGTTGCCACCCAGGATAAGAAGCTCTTCCAGCTAAAAAAATATGAGTCCGCAGACTAATCTGTCAGCCTGTTTCGCATGGGCGCTTTAAGGGGAAATGATTCCCGGGCCATGGTGTATCTCACAATTCCAGAAAACCCTTGCTTTAGACCACATTTGGTTGTACGGTTAAAAGTACAA
>JBDRPB010000184.1:0-4931 GCA_043809485.1 Pseudomonadota bacterium
TGGAAGCAATCTGGTAGGGTTTAAGTCCCGCGATATCTTTGCCATCATAGATGATTCTCCCCTTTGAGGGCCTATACATTCCCGTGATCAGGTTGAAGATGGTGGTCTTGCCCGCTCCATTGGGGCCAATGAGTCCCCTGACCTGACCCGGCGCCATCTCAAGATCGTAATCTTTGATGGCCTGCAAACCACCGAATTCATGAACGAGTTTTTCAATCCTGAGTAATGACATCGAGCATACCTTTTAAGATTGGGAAAATCCCCGCGCTTCCGAGACTGTGTCGTAATGTCATTCCGAGGCGATAGCCGAGGAATTTTAACTGAGCAACTGCCTGGAAATAAAAGATTTCTCCCTTCGGTCGAAATGACAAATTGGATGGAAATCCCTATTGTGACACAGTATTTCCTCGTGAGGGATCGTGACTCTGTGGAGCGGAATTCTCCATAACCTTTAGCCCTCCTTCGCTAAAGCCCATGAGGTCTCTCCTTGTCATTCATTCCCGCCCCTCCAGGAGGCCCGTTCTAACGAAGGAGAGTAAAACCTTCGTGTCCACAAGGGAACGAACGGTCTGCACGGATTAAAATAGCTGTTTAGGCTCAATAAGCCGTCTGACGTTAAATTCCTTAAAGGCGATCAACCCTGTTGGACGATAAATCATCACCAATATAAGCAGCAAAGGGATGATGATCCACTTGTAGATCTCTAAAGGGCGCAGGGCTTCACCAAGCAGACTGATACTGACGGCCCCGACAATAGATCCGTACACAGAATTCAACCCGCCAAAGTAGACCATTGCCAGGACCTCCGCAAGCTTCTGAATTCCGAAGGTCCCGGGATTGACATATCTGAGCACATGGGCAAAGAGACCGCCCGCTACACCAGCCCAGAAGGCTGCAAACATAAAGGCAACGACCTTGGTGCGCCTGGTATTGACCGTCATGGCATCGGCCGCTATTTCATCATCCCGAACCGCGTTCAGTGCCTTTCCTATGGTTGAGCATACAAAATTGTTGATCATCCAGACGCAGGCGACGGTCCACATGAACACTGTGGGAAGATTGGCGTAATCTGGTTGACTGCTTAGACCCCGTGGACCCCCAAAGATCTCCATGTTTTCAATCAGGCTCTTGACGATGAACATAAACGCCAGGGAGATGATAGCCAGGTAGTCGCCTCTTGTACGGAATGATGGAATTGCAATAAAAATAGCCCCCACAGCCGCCCCTATTCCCCCGACCAATAATGCGAAAGGGAACATAAACGGGCCCAAGGCCGTTGGAAGTAGGGCATTGCCGAATAGCCTGTCGTTCGCAAAAAGGATAACGGTGATCACCGAAGCACCATAGGCCCCCAGGGCCATGAAGCCAGGGTGTGAACAGGAGAATTCTCCCATGTATCCATTAATCACATTCAGGCTCAGGGTGATCATAATGGCGATCAGGGTGAGCTTAAGGGTAAGAAGCCGGTAAGCACTCATCCCGGCCCATACATGTAAGGCTGTATAAAGGAGACCCAGGTGGATGATAACGGAAACCAGCATGGGAAAATTGAGGAGTTTCGCCGCCAACCTGTTCGCCAGAGTTGCTCCCAGTCGGGCCGTAATACCCACTGGAAGCACGTATATGAGGACGCCATAAAGGATTGCGCTGGGAATAAGCAGGGGTTTCTTCATCATGATAGTGAAGCCGAAAAGAGCGGGTATCTTTGGCAGGCCCAGGCTTTCCGCTACTGCACTGCCCAGAACGCGCTCAATGAAAACGGCAACCAAAGCGCCAAGGAGCCAACCCAACAAAGGAATTCTTGAAAGCCGATCCTGTATAATGCTTCTCAATGACCTGATGCCTGAAGGTCTGTCGATTTTTCCTCCCATATCAATCATTCAATTCATAACCTCAACCGCGCACTGTATGGCTCACCGAAAAAACCGTGTGGTCTAAAGACCAGGATCAATATAATAATGGAATAGGCGATCAGATCGCGCAATGTGGATGGGAAGATCATTGCCACAAAGATCTCGATAAACCCGAGGAGAAAACCCGCCAGGGTGGCGCCGAGAATGGAGCCCCTTCCTCCCAGGATAGCTGCCACAAATGCCTTCCAGCCAAACAGAATGCCCATATAGGGATCAAGAACAGGATAGGCGACGCTAAAAAGTATCCCCGCAGCGGCTGCCAGGGCCGAACCGACGGCGAAAGTCAGAGCGGCGATGGTATTCAGGGGAACGCCCATCAGGGGGACAACCACGAAGTCAAAGGCCATTGCCCGCATGGCCATCCCCCACTTGGTCCTCTTCACAAACTGATGCAGGGCTGTCATGAGGGCGAGGGAAACAAGGACAATCATGATTTTCTTGTTGGTTATAAATACGCCGCCCATGTTGTAGGTGGTTGTCTTGATCAAGGATGGGAAGCTTACCCGTCTGGCACCCAGCAGGGCCAGGTTCCCTGTTTCGAGGATAATGCCAATCATCAGACCGGTAATCGCGGCCGAGGCCCGGGGCGCATCCCGTAAAGGCCGATATCCCACCCTCTCAACGATGATACCCACGAAGGATGTGAGGAACATGGAGATCAGGATGGTCAAAACCAGGATCACCCAGTTGGGCATTGAAAGGACACCCATTGAGGTGAGCGTGACCATGCCCGACGCCACGCCGAACCCGATGTATGCACCGACCATGAAGATATCGCCATGGGCAAAATTGAAGAGCATCAGTATGCCATACACCATGGAGTATCCTAAGGCGATCAGGGCGTAGAAACTGCCCCACTGAAGCGCATTGACCAGGTTTTGAAAGAAAAAAACCATACATACCCCTACGGGCAGACAGATTTATAGAACTTAAATTCTCCTTTTTCGCTGATTCTTACAATGACAGCACATTTTATGGGGTCGCCCTCCTCGGTGAAGGTCATCTGCCCCGTGATGCCATTGAATTGCCTGATACGGGCCATGGCATCCCGTACGCACCGGCGATCCTTTTCAACATTCCCGGAGATCTTGCCACAAGACTGAATGGCCCCCTGAACAATACCCATGGCGTCCCATGTGAGGGCGGCCACATCATCCGGGACATAACCGTACTTGGTTTTATACCTTTCAATAAAGGCCTTGGTAGCTCCCTTTGCCCCTGCTGCGGCATAATGGGTGCTAAAAAAGAGTCCGGAACAGTCCTTGCCACAGAGTGTGACAGTCTCTGCCGAACCCCAGCTGTCGCTCCCCACAATAGGCTTTTCCCATCCCAATTCATGCGCCTGCTGAACGATCAGGGCGACCTCATTATAGTACTGGGGGGTAAAGAGGACTTCAGCCCCTGAATTAATGATCTTTGTTAACTGAGAGCTAAAATCGGCATCTTTGGTGGTAAAGCTTTCAAAGGCCACCACAGAACCGGGACCATTCAGCTTTTCCCATGCCGTTTTGAAATACTCAGCCAGTCCCTTGGGATAGTCGCTGGCCACATCATAGAGAACGGCGGCTTTTTTAAATCCGAACTCTTCCTTGATGAAATTGGCCAGCACGGGCCCCTGGAAAGGGTCAAGGAAGCAGCCACGGAACACAAAGGGGCGGTCCTTTGTCGTGTTGGGATTGGTGGACCAAGGGCTAATCATCGGCGTTTTATAGTTATTGGCAACCTCGCCCGCCGGCACTGCCTGCTTGGAGGCCTGAGGGCCAACAATGACGAGCACTTCGTCCTCAGCAATCATCTTAGTGATGACCTTGACGGCTGATTCCGCTTTGGATTCATTGTCTTCAATCACCAGTTCCACGGGATAAATCTTCTCCCCGACCTTGAGCCCTCCCGAAGCCTTGATATCTTCGAGCCACATCAAGGCAGCGAACTTTGTGCCTTCACCCACCTTGGGAATATCCCCGGTAATGGGGGCATTGACGCCGATCTTAATGCCCTTTTCCCTACTCCATCCACAGGGTGTCAAGGCCAAACCGACAACCAGAAATCCAGCCATAAAAAAAAGAACCCTTCGCATAACGACCTCCTTTTTCTTCATCCTGACCCCTTTTGTTTTTCCAGCGCCCCACTTCTCCCCACAAAAAGCGGGATCTTACACAACACCCCATCACTCCATGACTTACCTAAAAGGCAAAACAATACCCGTTTAAACATGATCAAAAGACACGGGGTCCAAAGTGACTTTTTGAAATGGCCATTAACACAACCGTGAGACTTTTTCAACACCTATCCTTCGCCGTTCTGGCCTGGATTCAGGTCTCTGAATCATTACGGGCGACCCGGCCCTTTCAGACCCAATGCCGTTAACTTAAGAAAAATCCCCCCTTACAAAACTGTCCATGTCCCATAAGTTTTTGCTGGACACAGGAGGAATGCAAGTATTTGGTTTAAATAAACTTTTTTGAACAGCAGAATACCCGCCTGCCATGCAGGTGCCTGGCAGAGTAAGAATAAATGCCGCATCATTAAGCAGGGGGAGCTGTCTCAAATCTGCTCAAAGGCATTGCGGGCAGGTCGAAAAAAGAATATCGAATGGTTAAGTGAACACTTCATGATTCTACAGTCCCTTGTTCGACATTCGATATTCAATTTTTAATTCGATCCACCCGTATAGGTGACGCCGGACTCGGCGATATTGAAGGGAAGTTTGTCCGATGACAGGCTGGATTCAAGCAGGATGGCCGGATCACCCAGAAAGGTATTGCCGGTCCAGAGACTGTAGCGCAGTTCATTGCTTGTATTTCTTGTCAGAAGGATAATTTTCTCCGTATTGGCAATGGGGCAGAGCCGGACGAGGGAAGGGGTGTTTTGAAGATTAGGGCCGAACTGCACCGCCTGACCGGCCAGGGCCGTGCCTTTTTGCCAGCTAAGATACCTGACTTTCGTGCCCGCCGATGGAGCCCATGCGACCACCACACCGTCTCCTGAATGCTCCCAGGCCACATCCAGACCCTGGTT